>JAPHSB010000023.1 GCA_026193295.1 Lysobacterales bacterium | reverse complement strand
CTCCTTGAAGTCCGTGTCCGTGGGAGCGTATCGCACCGGGCTGTTGACCTTTTGGTCATTGTGGCCAAACTGGATCAGCAGGACATCGCCCTGGCCCCACCCCGTACGCGGGTATTGCTCGGGGCCGTACGCACTGGCGGTGCTGTCCCCTGCTATCAACAGGGTCTCCGTCAGGGTGGGTGTAACCAGCACACATAGTGCTGTCAGTGTGACAAGAAACGCGAAGACAAAACGCAAACGGGACATGACTGGTTGCTCATTAAGCGGGCACATGATGAGTATAATTCACCTTGACTTCCTCGATCCCACTCGCAACTGTGAGCCCTATTCCCATGCCCGATCCGCTCGCCCAGCCTCTGCACCTGCCCTGCGGGGCAACCCTGCCCAACCGCCTGGTCAAGGCCGCCATGACCGAGGGCCTGGCTACATCGCGCGGCGTGCCCACGCCCGAACTCGAACGGCTTTACGGCCTGTGGAGCGACGGCGGCGCCGGCACCCTTTTGACCGGCAATATCCAGATCGACCGTAATCACCTGGAGCGGCCGGGTAACGTGATCATCGACGGTGAACCCGAAGCCGAGCTTCGGGCAGCCCTCTCCAGTTGGGCCAGGGCCGGAACGCGCCAAGGCAACCACCTGTGGGCGCAACTCAGCCATGCGGGTCGGCAGACGCAGAAGAACGTCAATCCGCACCCCAAGGCGCCTTCCGCCGTCACGCTGGGCCTGCCCGGCGGGCAATTCGGCAAACCCATCCCACTCACGCTCGCCGAGATCGAAAGCATCGTGAAGCGCTTCAGTATTGCCGCTGTGGCCTGCCAGGAAGCCGGCTTCACCGGAGTGCAAATCCACGCCGCCCATGGCTACCTGCTGTCGGAGTTTCTCAGCCCACGCGCCAACCAGCGCACGGACGCCTACGGCGGCGCCCTGGAAAACCGGGCGAGGCTGCTGCTGGAAGTGGTGGGGACGGTGCGTGCCGAGGTGGGTACGGGTTTTCCGTTGTCGGTCAAGCTCAACAGCGCGGATTTCCAGAAAGGCGGTTTTGCCTTCGAGGACAGTCTGCGGGTGGCGCAATGGCTGGAACGCGCCGGCGTCGACGTGATCGAAGTTTCCGGCGGCACCTATGAACAACCCAAGCTGCTGGGCCTGGCCGGGATCGAGGAAGAGGAAGATCAGCACGTGGCGCATTCGACCCGCATGCGCGAGGCCTATTTCGTCGATTTCGCCATCGCCATGCAGGAGCAGGTCTCGATACCGTTGATGGTCACCGGTGGCTTTCGCACGCGGTCCGTGATGGAGCAGGCGATAGAATCCGGCAGCGCCGACCTGATCGGGCTCGGCCGTCCCCTGTGCGTCGACACCGATGCGCCGGCCCAATTGCTGGCTGGTGCTGCCGAACTGAAGCGGTACGAACAGCAGCTGTCGTTGCTGCCGGGTTGCCTGTCCTTCCTCACACAGATTCCGCTCGTCCGCTCGCTGGCCGGCTTCGGAGTCATCTACTGGTTCTATGCCCAGCTGGACGCCCTGGGGCGCACCGGGGCCCCGCAGCCAGACATATCTGTCTTCGAGGCGGTGAAACAGGTTATGCGACTGCAGAATCAGTTACTCAAGGCTCGCCGGGCATAGGGCACTGCCTGTGCACGCGAGGCATGTACCCGAACTGGAAACCGAAAGACTGCTGCTCCGGCCGATACGATCGAGCGACAGCGCAAGGCCTGCAAGGCACGCTACAACCAGTAAGGGGGCCAGGCCTGTTTCTGAGGATCCGCCGCCCGGCCGGCAAAGGCCGAGCGGTGTCCTTATCCAACACGACCAGGACCCTTCGACCGCGAAGTTTGCAAATGTTAGCCGTGATGCCGCTGCCCCCCTGGCGGCTCAGCCGCGGCGACGCCTCCGCCGCTCGCGCTTCGGCGCGTCGTCTCCGCCGCCGGCGGCCCGGTTGCGCAAAGGCCCGACGCGGGTCACGATATCGTTCAGCGTAGGCCGCTCACCCGACTGGTGCGCGTCCAGGGCCTTGCGCATGGCGTGCAGGTGCTCGCAGGTAGTGCCACAACAGCCGCCAATGACCTTCGCACCCGCATCGATGGCCAGATGAGCATACTCGGACATCAGCTCCGGCGTGCCGGAGTAGACGATCTTTTCGCCGCGGAATTCCGGAACGCCGCAATTGCCCTTGACGATCAGGATCGTATCCGGGCTTGCCTGGCTCATTTCGAGCAGGGACGCCAGGATGTCCGGCGCGCCGACGCCGCAGTTGGCGCCGATGGCGATCGGTTGCTCGGCCAGGCCTTCCGTTACGCTGTGGATGTCCCTGGGGTGCAGCCCCATCATCGTCTTGCCGGCGGTGTCGAAGGACCCGGTAAAGACATAGGGCAGGCCCACCTCGATCGCCGCCTGCGCGGCGGCACGGATCTCCTCCGGCGAGGACATGGTTTCGATCCAGGCGATCTCGGCGCCGCCGGCTTTCAGCCCCTCGATCTGCTCGCGGAAGGCAGCTACCGCCTGGTCGAAATCCAGCGT
>JAPHSB010000163.1 GCA_026193295.1 Lysobacterales bacterium | reverse complement strand
TTCCCAGCCACTTTGCACAGATTGGGTTCGGGGCCGCCACCATAGGGAATCGCAGCCCAGGGCGTGATTGCGCCGGCTCGGAGATGGCTGAGCCGAGGCCCGGGCGGCCGCCGCGGCGCGAAGCGAGCCGGGTTCCCGCTACCGGGCCTTCTTCATCTTGCAGGTGTCGATGCCGAACAGCGTGTAGGCCGGGCACCAGCCGATCAGCCCGGTGGCCAGTGGCACTACGCCGATCCATCCCCAGGGGCTCTGCGGCCCGATGAAGACCAGGCTGATCAGCACCAGCCCGGCGACGATGCGAACGATCCGGTCAATCGAACCTTCGTTGATTTTCATGGCTTGCTCCCATGTGTGTCTGGTGAGGCCTCCGTGCAGCCGTGCTCCTTTCCCTTGATTCTACGCTCAGTGCGAGCGGGCGCACACAGGGAAAAGTCTCGCTCCGCCAACGGCGTTGAAATACAGGCGGCTATCGTCCAAGCTGACCAAATGCCGCACTGGTGGTGGAGTCGCGGACTAACTGCTGGAGGATCTCGATGTTGTCCCGTGTGCGCCTCGTGGTTCGTCGTACGCTGAGTATAGTTCTCTGCGGTCTGGCGGGGACCGTACTGACCTTGCTCGTGGTCTTCGTGCTCTACCTGCACAATCGGCCGGACCTCGAGGTTTGGCACCTGGCGGAGCTGGACGAGGAATTCACTGAAAACTCTCCGGTGGCGAGCTTCGCGGGCTATCTCTCGCTGGAAGATCGCCTGTTCTCACAGCTGAACGACAGGGTTTACGCCCAGACCGGCCCGGCAGGCGATGACCGCATCAATCGCTACAAGCGCGGCAGCCTGTCGGACCCGGAACGCTGGTCGCCGAACTGGAATCGTAGTTTCCTGATGGTGGCGGACCAACCCCGGGCCTCGGTGCTCTTGCTGCACGGCCTGTCGGACTCTCCGTACAGCATGCGCAGCATCGCGGAGCGCCTGCATGGCTCCGGCGCCACGGTGCTGGGGCTGCGCGTGCCGGGCCATGGCACGGCGCCATCCGGATTGCTCAAAGTGCGTTGGCAGGATATGGCTGCTGCCGTGCGCCTGGCAGCGCGCCACCTGGCGGAGTTGCAGCCTGGCCAGTCCATCTACATCGTCGGTTATTCCAACGGGGCGGCTCTCGCGGTGCACTACGCGCTTGCGACGATCGATGACCCCACTCTGCCACCTGTGAGCGGACTGGTCCTGCTGTCACCCGAAATCGGCGTCACGGCTGCGGCTGCTTTCGCCGTCTGGCAGGCGCGACTCGGACTCCTGTTGGGGTTGGACAAGCTTGCATGGAACGAAATCCTGCCCGAGTACGACCCATTCAAGTACGGGTCCTTCGCGGTCAACGCGGGGGATCTTTCACACCGTATCACCAGCGAAATCCAGCGCCGCCTGGACGAAGTGTCGGCGCAGGGACAACTTGGCCAGGTGCCTCCGATCCTGGCCTTTTCCTCGGTAGTCGACGCCACCGTACTGGCCCCGGCATTGGTGGAAAACCTGTTCAACCGGCTGCAGGTCAGCGGACACGAACTGGTCCTGTTCGACATTAACGCCCAGGCAGGCATCGAGCCGCTGCTCAGCTGGCGCCCGGATGCCATGCTGGACGCCCTGCATCAGAAAGCACACGCCACGTTCACGCTGAGCCTGGTGACCAATGAAGACGCCTACAGCAAAAAAGTGATCGAGCGCAGCTGGCGGCCGGGGCAGCAGATCGGCACCGACAGGGTGCTCGGCCTGGAGTGGCCGGATGACGTGTACTCCCTGACGCACGTGGCTTTGCCTTTTCCGCCCGGCGATCCGCTGTACGGTGGCCAACCCGATCGGGCCAGCCCCGGCGTTTCCCTTGGACGTCTCGCGCTGCGCGGTGAGAGGGGGGTGCTGCAGGTCTCCGCTGCGCAGATGCTGCGCTTGCGCTGGAACCCTTTTTACCCTTACCTCGAGGAGCGCGTTCTCGACTTCATGGCTCTCGCGGAACCCTGACTGCGAACACTGCTGGCCCGGCCGCTGGCTATCCAGGTTAATCCGCAGCTGTTGCGGCTGCCGCGCTCTCCAGGGTTTGCTGATTGATGACCGCGTAGTACGCCGCTTCGTGCCCGGAGCCGCGCATGCCTTTCTTGATCATGCCTTCCAGGTTAGGCCGCTTGGCGTCGGGTTCGCCCGGGCCGATGCCGCCGCCAAACTCGAAAATGGCGGCAACGCCCTCGGCCAGTGCCGTTTGCAGGTTGGCATGCCACAGCACCGGGTGGAATAGCTGGAAGAACAGGCGCGCACGGATGGACGCTGGATCCGCCTCGTGGAAGCCGCCGGTGAAATTGGACAACACCTGGAGCCCGGGTCGATCGAAGTCGGCGTCGTCCAGCACGGTGCGATAGTGCTGCGCTGCCGTCACCATGTAGTAGGTGTGGAATGCGCCCTCCGTTTTCAGCCGCACCGCGCGCTTGCGTGGGAATGCTTCGGCAACCGCTTCCTCCACCCGGGCCAGGTCTTCCGGACGTCCGCCGATGACGGTCTGCTCGGGCAGGTTGCAGCCCGCGACGGCGCAGTGGTAACGCTCGGCGATGGGGCGCACGGTATCGACATCCAGCGGGAAGGCGGTCATCTCGCCTTCGCCGTGGGCGCCCATCAACTCGCCGCGTTTCTGCACCAGCCTGAGCGCGCCCTCGAAGCTGAGCGACTTGGCGGCGACCAGCGCGGAGTACTCGCCGAGGCTGTGCCCGGCCGCCATGGCCGGCTGCAGGCGGTCGTCGGTCAATTCCCTGAACACCTGCAGGCAGGCGATGGAATGCGTCAGCAAGGCAGGCTGGGTGTGCCGGGTCAGGTTGAGCTGGTCTTCAGGGCCCTTGAAGCAGAGATCGGCGATATCGTAGCCAAGCACCTCGCTGGCCTGCTCATAGATCTTGCGGGCCGTGGCGTATTCCTGGCACAAATCCTGACCCATACCCACGTACTGCGAGCCCTGGCCGGGAAACACGAACAGGATGTTCTGTTTGATATCCATTAATCAGCAGACTCCTCGAATGCTTTCCGTACTTCCGGTGGCGCCTGCACCAGTTCGATCAGGACGCCTTCTCCCCCGATGGGGGATGTTTCGTTGCCTTTCGGGTGAATGAAACAGATATCGAAACCCGATGCACCCTTGCGAATGCCGCCGGGCGTGAAGCGCACACCGCGGGCCTCCAGCCAGGCAACAGCAGCCGGCAGATCGTCGATCCACAGGCCAATGTGGTTAAGTGGTGGGTTGTGCACGCTGGGCTTTTTCTCCGGGTCGAGCGGCTGCATCAAGTCGACCTCCACCTTGAACGGCCCCTCTCCCAGGTTCACGATGTCTTCGTCGACGTTCTCGGCCTCACTGCTATAGTGACCGGCCGGCTCCAGGCCGAAGATATCAACCCACAGTGCGCGCAGGCGCTGTTTGTCTGGACCGCCTACCGCGACCTGCTGGATGCCCAGCACTTTAAAAGGTTTTTTCTCCATACCCAACCCTCCGCGCGACTCAGCCCCGCTCGCGATGTCGATCCAGGTAAATTTCCAACAACTGGCCGGCTGCGGTTGCCGCCGGCATCCTGCCCTCGCTCACGGCCGCCTCCAACGCCAGCAAGCGTTTGCGGACCGCGGCATTGTCCTTCAGGTCAGCGATGAGGTTGTCCTGCAACTCCGACCACATCCATTCCCGGGACTGCCCGGAGCGCCGGGCAGCGAGTTCTCCGCTGCTGTCGAGCGCCTCGTGGTGGCGCAATACGATATCCCAGGCCTCGGCGACGCCTGCACCGTTGAGGGCTGAGCAGGTCCGTACCTCCACTTTCCAGTCCGCCGAGCGCGGGTGCAGCAGGCCCAGCGCATTGCGGTAATCCCGGGCGGAGTTTGCCGCCAGCTGTTCCAGGTCGCCGTCGGCCTTGTTGACGAGCACCAGGTCCGCCAACTCCATGATGCCGCGCTTGATGCCCTGCAGTTCGTCACCGCCGCCAGGCTGCAGCAGGAGCAGGAACATGTCGGTCATCTCGGCCACCTTGGTTTCGGACTGCCCGACACCCACGGTTTCCACGATGATGACGTCGAAGCCCGCCGCCTCGCACAGCAGCAGGGATTCCCGGCTGCGACGGGCGACGCCGCCCAGCGTATTACCCGAGGGCGAGGGGCGGATATACGCCTCGGGGCGGCGTGACAGCGTTTCCATGCGTGTCTTGTCACCGAGGATGGAGCCGCCGCTGATTGCCGACGAGGGATCGACGGTGAGCACCGCCACGCGGTGGCCCGCGTCGATCAGGTGATTACCCAGCGCTTCGATAAACGTGGACTTGCCAACGCCGGGAGCGCCGGAGATACCCAGCCGGATCGACTTGCCCGCGTGCGGCACCAGCCGCTCCAGCAAAGCCCTGGCGGCGGCGCGGTGGTCGCGGCGTGTGGATTCCGCCAGGGTGATGGCCCGGGCCAGGGCCCGCCGGTCACCGCCCAGGACGGCATCGGCAAGTGCATCTGTTTCCGGGGTCACGGCCTGTTGCGGCGTGGCTTTCCGCACCGGCATCGCCGCTACTCGAATTCCATGATGGTGTCGCCGACTTCCAGGCTGGCGCCCGGTTGGAAGTGAATTTTCGCGACCGTTCCGTTGCGCTCGGCGCGCAGGGTGTTCTCCATCTTCATCGCCTCGAGTACCGCCAGTTCTTCGCCCGCCTTGACTTCCTGCCCTTCCGCAACGGCCACGGAAACCAGCAGGCCGGGCATGGGTGATATCAGGTGCTTGGAGGTATCGGGCGGCGCCTTTACCGGCATGTGCCGCATCAGCCGTGCCGCCCGCGGCGTCAGGATCAGGATATCGGACTGCGATCCGCCACGGGACAGGCGGTAGACCTGGTTCCTGCGTTCCAACTGGACATGGATCTCCTTGCCGTTGATGGTGCCGCTGAACAGGTGTTGCCCGAAATCCCAGGCACTGCGCACGGCCAGCGTTCTGCCCTCGTAGACCACGTCACAGCCGCCGTCGGTGGGAACCACCGAGACCGGGTGTTGCTCCTGGTTCATCACCACCACCCAGTCGCTCGGTACGGTGCGTTCGTGCCCGCGCAACTGCCCTTCGATGCAGGCAGCGCGATCGCGGTAACGCCGCACGATCGACGCCGCCACGGAGATGATGATGGCCGGGTCTTCGTGCGGCAGGTCTTCGGGTGAGAATCCGTCCGGGTATTCGTCGCCGATCATGTTGGTGCTGATGTTGCCGTCAACGAAGCGCGGATGCGCCATCAGCGCCGACAGGAAGGCCAGGTTGCAGGAAACGCCGCGAATGATGAAGCGGTCCAGCGCCGAGCGCATGTGGGCGATGGCCTCATCGCGGCTGTCGCCGCGTGTAATCAGCTTGGCGATCATCGGGTCGTAGAACATCGAAACCTCGCCCCCCTCGAAAACGCCCGTATCCACGCGCACGTGTTCATCTTCAGCGGGCGGGCGGTAGTAAACCAGGCGGCCGATGGAAGGCAGGAAATTGCGGAACGGATCCTCGGCATAGACGCGGGACTCGATGGCCCAGCCGTCGATGCGCACGTCCGCCTGGCTGATCGGCAACTTCTCGCCGGCCGCAACGCGGATCATCATTTCCACCAGGTCCAGGCCGGTGGTCAACTCGGTTACGGGGTGCTCCACCTGCAGACGGGTGTTCATTTCAAGGAAATAGAAATTGCGCTTGGGGTCGACGATGAATTCCACGGTACCGGCGGACTGGTAGTCAACGGCCTTGGCCAGGGTCACCGCCTGTTCGCCCATCTGCTTGCGCGTGGCCTTGTCCAGGAACGGGGAGGGCGCCTCCTCGATAACTTTCTGGTGGCGGCGCTGCAGGGAACATTCACGCTCGTTCAGGTACACCACGTTGCCGTGGCTGTCGGCCATGACCTGGATTTCGATGTGGCGCGGCTCCTCGATGAATTTCTCCACCAGGATGCGATCGTCACCGAAACTGGATCGCGCCTCGTTGGCGGCGCGCGCGAAGCCGTCACGACACTCGGCGTCGTTGCGTGCGATCCGCATGCCCTTGCCACCGCCCCCGGCGCTGGCCTTGAGCATGACCGGGTAACCAATCTGGTTCGCAGCTTCGACGGCATGCTCGGCGTCGCGAAGCACGTCGGCGAAGCCGGGGATCGTATTGACGCCGGCTTCATCGGCCAGCTTCTTGGAGGTAATCTTGTCGCCCATCGCCTCGATGGCACGGGTATTCGGGCCGATGAAGACGATGCCCGCAGCCGCCAGTGCCTCGCAAAACCCGGAGTTTTCGGACAGGAATCCATAACCGGGGTGAACGGCCTGCGCACCGGTGTCCAGGCAGGCCTGGATGATGCGGTCTTTCAACAGATAACTTTGCGCGGAAGGGGATGCGCCGATGTGCACGGCCTCGTCGGCCATCCGCACATGCAGGGCGTCGCGGTCGGCGTCGGAATAAACCGCCACCGTTTTGATGCCCATCCGGCGTGCCGTCTTCAGCACCCGGCAGGCGATCTCGCCACGGTTTGCAACCAGGATCTTGTCAAACACCTGTAGTCCCTCCAGGGCGATTGGCCTTAATGCCCTTGCTAGAGCGGAATATTGTCATGCTTGCGCCAGGGATTATCGAGCTGCTTGTCGCGCAACATCGCCAGTGAGCGGCAAATGCGCTTGCGAGTTGCATGCGGCGCGATGACATCGTCGATATAGCCGCGGCTGGCGGCGATGAACGGATTGGCGAACTTCTGCCGGTATTCTTCCGTGCGCTCGGCGATTTTCTCGGCATCGCCGATGTCTGTTCGGAAAATGATTTCCACTGCGCCCTTGGGTCCCATGACCGCGATTTCCGCGCTGGGCCAGGCCAGGTTCACGTCGCCGCGCAGATGCTTGGAACTCATGACGTCGTAAGCGCCGCCGTAAGCCTTGCGCGTGATGATGGTGATTTTGGGTACCGTAGCCTCGGCATAGGCGAACAGCAACTTGGCGCCATGCTTGATGATGCCGCCGTACTCCTGTGCGCTGCCCGGCATGAAGCCAGGCACGTCGACGAAGGTCACGATAGGGATGTTGAATGCGTCGCAAAAACGCACGAAGCGGCCTGCCTTGATGGACGACTTGATGTCGAGGCAGCCAGCCTGCACCATCGGCTGGTTGGCCACGATGCCTACCGGGTGGCCGTCCATGCGGGCGAGACCGATGATGATGTTCCTGGCGTGATCCGGCTGCAGCTCCCAGAACTCATTGTCATCGACCACCTTGCGGATGGCCTCTTTCATGTCATAAGGCTTGGTGGGGTTGTCCGGGATCAGCGTGTCCAGCGACATTTCCATCCGTCCCGGCTGGTCCGGCGTGGGCCGGAATGGAGGTTTTTCGCGATTGTTCGAAGGCAGGTAGTTGATGAAACGACGCACCATGGCCAGCGTCTCAACATCGTTCTCATAAGCACAATCACAGACGCCGGAGATGGTGGAGTGGGTCACGGCGCCACCCAGCTCTTCCGCCGTGATTTTCTCGTGGGTCACGGTCTTCACCACGTCGGGGCCGGTCACGAACATGTAAGACGAATCCTTGACCATGAAGATGAAGTCGGTCATGGCCGGCGAGTATACTGCGCCGCCGGCACAGGGGCCCATGATGACCGAGATTTGCGGCACCACGCCGGAGGCCAGCACATTGCGCTGGAACACTTCGGCGTAGCCGCCCAGCGAGACAACGCCCTCCTGGATGCGCGCGCCACCCGAGTCGTTGAGGCCAATCACCGGTGCGCCGACCTTCATCGCCTGGTCCATGACTTTGCAGATTTTCTCGGCATGCGCCTCGGACAGTGAGCCGCCGAACACCGTGAAATCCTGGCTGAACACGAACACCATGCGTCCGTTGATGGTGCCGTAGCCTGTGACCACGCCGTCGCCGAGTACCTTCTTTTCTTCCATGCCGAAATCGGTGCAGCGATGTTCGACGAAGGTATCCCACTCCTCGAAACTGCCCTCGTCCAGCAAGAGTTCAATGCGCTCGCGGGCGGTCAGCTTGCCTCTGCTGTGCTGGGTGTCGATGCGCTGCTGACCACCGCCGAGGGCGGCCGCTGCGCGTTTCTGTTCCAGTTGTTCGACGATTTCTTTCATCTGCAGTCCCTGGTCGAGGGCATTCGCCCGTGGTGTGCGAGCGCCGAGTTCTCTTGCTTTGTCAACGGTCTTCGCGCCGCTCCTGGATTTTTTCGAGCACTTCTTGCGCGGCCAAAAGGATGTTGGTGCCCGGCCCGTAAATGGCCGCCACGCCGGCAGCCAGCAGTTCGTCGTAATCCTGCGGCGGGATCACGCCACCGCAAATGACGATGATATCTGAGGCTCCCGCTTTTTTCAGGTGTTCGATCACTTGCGGAACCAGTGTCCTGTGACCGGCGGCCTGCGAGGAGATGCCGATCACGTGTACGTCGTTTTCGATGGCTTCCTGTACCGCCTCTTCGGGCGTCTGGAACAGGGGCCCGATGTCCACGTCGAAGCCGAGGTCGGCGAAGGCCGTTGCAATGACCCGCGCACCCCGGTCATGGCCATCCTGCCCCAGTTTGCATACCAGCATGCGCGGCCGGCGCCCTTCGGCCCGGGCGAAGCGTTCGATTTCCTCTTGCATGTCAGCAAATCCCTGGTCGTCTTCGTAGGCAGCGCCATACACGCCGGAGATGGAGTGCGTCATGGCCCGGTAGCGCCCGTAGACCTTCTCCAGGGCGTCGGAAATCTCGCCGACCGTGGCCCGCTCCCGCGCGGCGTCGACGGCCAGCGTCAGCAGGTTGCCGGTCTCTTCCTGCGCGGCCCGGGTCAGCGCGTCCAGGGTCTGGCGGCAGGCCGCTTCGTCGCGCCGCTCACGCATCTCGCGAATCCTCCGCACCTGCGCTTCGCGCACGGCGCTGTTGTCGATGTTGCGGATCTCAACCGGCGGTTCCTGCGCCGGCTGGTACTTGTTGACGCCAACGATGACCTCCTCGCCGCGGTCGATGCGCGCCTGGCGCCGCGCCGCCGCTTCCTCAATGCGCATCTTGGGCATGCCGGACTCGACGGCCCGGGTCATGCCGCCCATGTCCTCGACCTCGTCGATCAGTCTGCGCGCTTCTTTTGCCAGCGCCGCGGTGAGGCTTTCGACGTACCACGAGCCCGCCAACGGATCCACCACGCGGGTGATGCCGCTCTCCTCCTGCAGCACCAACTGGGTGTTGCGGGCGATGCGGGCGGAGAACTCGGTTGGCAGGGCCAGCGCCTCGTCGAAGGAATTGGTGTGCAGCGATTGGGTGCCGCCGAGTGCGGCCGCCATGGCCTCGATGGTCGTACGCATGATGTTGTTGTACGGATCACCCGCAGTGAGGCTCACGCCCGAAGTCTGGCAGTGTGTGCGCAGCATCAACGAACGGCTGTCGTTCGGATCGAACTTCTCTGCCATGAGCGTGGACCACAGAAGGCGCGCCGCCCGCAGCTTGG
>JAPHSB010000474.1 GCA_026193295.1 Lysobacterales bacterium | reverse complement strand
GATAACGCGCCGCAATCACTGACGCTCAGCGACCTCGGCAACCGCGGCGAGTTCGAATACGGGCAACTGCGCGACCTGTGCTCGGGCGAGGCGCCCAGCTTATTCAAGGACCAATTGGTCATCCCGCCGTACCGCTTCTATTGGCTGACGAGCCGCTGATCCCACCTTCCTCGGGCGGTCAGGCAGCCCATGTAACTGCCTTCACAAGGATGGCGTCTCGTTACCCGCGTGATTGCGCTCGTAGTTTTCCTGGCAGGGCAGGCAGCGCTTGGCGGTGGGGTAAGCGCGCAGGCGCGCCACTTCGATAGCATCGTCGCAATCGATGCAAACGCCGAAAGCGCCCATGTCGATCCGTCCCAACGCCGCTTCGACATCCCGGATTTCATTGATATGCATATCGATCACGGCAAGGCCGAGATCAATCAGCAGATCGGCCACCGACTCTTCCTCCAGGTCATGTACCTGTCCCGCGAGATCGATGTAATGCTCTTCGTCCGAGGACAGCAACTCCTGGTGAATCTGCTCGCGCAAGGCCTGATGGCGCTCCGCGAGCATTGCTCTGAGTTCCCTCAGTTGCTTGACGGTTGGCATCTTTCTTCTCCGGCGCATGGCTTGATGGCAAGTCTCACGATAGTAGCGATTGCGCCAGCCAATCATGACGTGGCTCAACAATTGCACCGATTCCCTGCCACCGGCGGTTCGTGCCGCCTTCAGCTACCTGGGTGGGCTGCCGGTCGCCCGGTCCGCCAACATCCGGCACTCGCCGTAATCCAGATCAGCCTTGCGCCCCTGCGGGTCGTAACAGGCACAGCGCCGCGATTCCGCCGCGTAGGCGCACATCAGGGACGAGTCTCCGGCCAGCCATTTGTCGGTCACTGCCTGCCGACGCCCGCCCTGATGGAGCCCGGCAACGGGCGCCGGCTGGCGGACATCGGCGACCGTTGTGACCGCCGCCGGCTCAGTGGGCCGCGGCCGACCGGCGCGTTCCGGCAGAGCGATTCGGGGTGGCCGTGCCCTCTCGGCGAACGGGCTCGGTGCCGCCTCGCCGCCCGATGACGTGTATTGGCCGGGCATCTCGGCCAGTTCGTGGACCAGGCTGCCCGCCGCGATGAGCAAGGCAGCCATCAGGCCCAGGCCCAGCACCGCCTGCTTCGCGCTGAAGCGCTTCCCATGGCTCTCGCGTAACGCAGCGAGGTGCGCCGCGGCGGTCTGTCTGCCCGGCGGGAGGCGGCTCGATTCGAGCAACCCCGAGACACGCTGGGCCTCGTCGAAACCGATCAGCTCATGCGTGCGCACCTGGATGAAAGGCACCAGCCCACCGAGCTGTGTGACCCGGGCCGGCATCGGCGTCCGGAACTCGGCACTGCCGGTAAACACCACCAACGGGTGGAAACAGGACGCATCGAGCCCGGACAGTTCCTGCAAGGCGCGAACGTGACCCGGGTTCTGACGCAAAGGATTCTGGAACTTCTGCTTCGAACGAAAGCGGACGCGCGTCCAGTGCGGATCACGTTCCGACCCGAAGATACAACCGGAATAGTGCCTGGTTTCGATCACGAACACGCCGTAGGGGGAAACCACGACGTGATCGATATGGGTAGTGGGACCGTTTTCGGCCCGGCCGGGGCGCAGGGTGATGTCGTGGAACACGGTATAGTGCGACGCCGGCAAGGCGCGTTTCAACACGAAGTGCACTCGCCATCCGCCGATCCGCCCCTTGAGGTGGGGCAGAGCAGGCCGCAGCAGCAGCCACACAGCGGTAGCCAATGCCAACAGCAGAAAGACTCTGAGCAGGCCGTCCATAGCCTCATCTCCCTGATTCCTTTGCCAATAGACTACATCATTTGGCCGTGCACTGCGCGTTTTCGCCGCTCAGCGGGCGGGCGGGATCCACCACGCTCCTGCACGCTTTTTTTGCGGTACAATCGAAATCAGTCCACCTGGCAAACACATCCGCCCGTGAGCGAAGCATCGCCGACACCGCAGCAGGAGCTGACCCTGCCGCCCCGCAAGCCCCATTACGGCCTGTTGTGGCGCGTCTTGCTGTACCACCTGATACTCGCAGGCTTCGTCGTGACGCTGGCGCTGGTGTTTCCCGACTTCGTCGATAGGGCACCCATCGGCGGCATAACCGAGCTGGCCGAGGGCGGCGAAATAACCGTTTCCCAGGTCGGCGATGAGCCCATCCAGCCCACCGAGGATTTCGAAATCGTCGAAACCTTTATCCGGGCCACCAGCGAGCTGGACCGCCTCGGCTACGCCAGGCAGCTACTTTACGTCCTGGCCGGAGTCTGGTTACTGATGCTTCCGGTCTCGTGGGTACACAAGGGCATTCACGACGTCAGCACCTACGACCACTCCCTGGACGAAACAACCCTGATCCTGCCCGGCATCGTCGCCGCCATCGTGCTGGTCGTCCAGCATAGCCTGGCCCTGGCCTTCAGCCTGGCCGGAATCGTGGCCGGCGTCCACTTTCGCCGCGCCCTGCAGGATACCTTCGACGCGCTGTTCATCCTGGTGGCTATCGGCACCGGCATCGCGGGCGGGGTCGCGGCACTGGAGATCGCGGCGGTGCTCACTGTCTTCTTCTGTTACGCCACTTTGTACGTGTATTACATGGGCGACGGTCTCGAGTCGCACTTCGAAGGGCAGCGCAAAGCGCTGAAACAGGCGCGCAAGGAAGCGGAAGCCGCGCAGCAACAAGCCGACCCTTGAGACTCGGGCCGATCCCCGGCCCCTGGCCGCCTGAAGCAATCCCTATTCCAACCAGTCGGGACTGGCCCTTGACGCCGTGAAACTCATCCGGGACTGACGGCCGGGGTTATACTAGAAGGACGACGGCCGCCCGCGGCTGATCGGCAGTCCGCCTGGAGCGGCCGAGTCGAGCGACGGGAGGATTACGTCATGACAGTTGCAAAAGTCATTGAAATCAACTCCGAGTCCAGCGTCAGTTTCGAGGACGCCATTCGGCAAGGCATCATCAAGGCATCCGATTCCGTGCACAACATCAAGGGTGCGTGGATCAAGGAACAGAAGGTCACGGTGGAGGACGGCAATATCGTCAAGTACCGGGTGGACCTCAAAGTCAGCTTCGTTCTGGACTGACTGCAGTCCGGCCTGAGCGCTGAAGGCGCCCGGACCTGCTCGACGGATCAAGACTCGGCAAAGAATTGCACCAGGCGAACCATCGCCTCGGTATCGTGCCGGCAATACTCCAGGAGCTCGGCGCGCAGGCTCTCTTTGCGCGCCGGCGTAGTCTCGGGATGGATCGCCTCCAGGTAAGCCGCCGATGCCCCGGTGCCTTCCTGGATACCCTCCAGCAACGCATAATCCATATCCGGCGCGATGGTGGGCAACACCGCCTTGATCGACCAGGAGCCCAGCATGTCGGGGTGATAGTAGTTCGCCCGGGTCACCGGGGCCAGATCGACCAGCCTTGCGGTGATGCCCTGCAGCGACGCGGCCAACTCAGGGAACATGGCCGCCAGGCCCTCGATGACGGAGCGTTCGTAGCTCGTGTACATGAGCACCGGGCCATCCGTATCCAGGGCGCGGATCAGTGACTCGGCCAGGGCCCGCATCGGCGGTTCACCGGACAGGTCCAGGAACTCGGCGTGCTCCATGACATCCGGCGCCCGCTCGACATGGCAGGAATACTGGATGGGCAGGGCCTGGTACGGCCGTGTGCCGGCCCAGAAGGGAACGGGCGGGCCGATGGTTTCGAAATCCAGGTAAAAACGCGGGAAGGGCAACTGCTCGACGAAGGCACGGGCGCCGGGCAACAGCTCCGCGCGGCCGGCGCGCGTCACCCGGTGAATCCGCGACTGGGTTTCGTTGGTAATCGCCGCGGCCGGCACCTCGCGGATGTCGCGATAACCGTTCATCACCCAAAGCCCGAGCTGCTTTCTGCTGCCGCCCAGTCCCGAAACGGGGTACTCCGGTCCACCGTTCCCGCGTACCGGCCAACAAGCATGCAAAAACGGGCATGCATAGGGTTTGGTGCAGTGCGCGCCGACCGCAACCTCCGGCAGCGGGCCCGCAATGGCCTCGCGTGCCTTCTCGACCCACAGCGGCACCCCGGGCAGCAGGTCGAAAACCTGCGCGGTCAAGTCATTCTCCAGCAGCAACCCTTCGTAGTTGCCGTCACCCCGGTAAATGAAGCTGTTGTCAATGTGAGCCAGCGCAATCGCGGACAGCGGGTAGCCGGATTCCCGGTGCACCCAGGCCTGCACGGCGCAGTCATGGATGTGTTCGGGTTTCAGTTTGGTCGACGCCTTCACTTCCACGATGCGCCAACTCTCCTGGCCTTCCGCAGCCACGGGCAGCAAGACGTCCTCGCGTACCAGCACGCCTTCGTGCTGCAGCGTCGCCTCGAAGACCGGCGCGCGGAACAGCGAGGTCATCAGTTCACGGGTCTGCGCGAGCGCGGGAGCCAGGTTGCCGCCCGCGTAGTCGACGTAGGTCCCTTTATCACCGCCATACAACCGCACCGCGATGTCGCCGACCTCGTGCCCCAGGGCGAAGGCGGCCTCGGTCTGCTTCGAATAACGTGCCAGTTCCGGGCGATTGACTTCCAGGTGCACTCGCCGCAGGCACTGCAGCGAGGACATGATGCGCGACTTGGAGAGGCGACTCACCTGCGCTGCGGATTCGGGGATTGTCCCGGCGGTCTCAACGTCGAAGTTTCGTAGGGTTCGGGTACGGGCCGGCTCGGTGGCTTGGCCGGTGGCCGGTAGGGCGGCCGTCCGTAAGCCGGGAAGCTGTAGGGATAACCGTAACTCACGCCCCTTTCGTATGGCACGGCCGGCTGCTGCGGCACTCTGCTCTGTTGCTCGCGCCGGGCCTCGCGATCCTTCTCCATCTGATCACGCAGGGCCTGCATGCGCTCGGCCTGGGCCGCGACGTTGTAAATATCCGCTTCGGGGTCGTAGTCCTTCGGCGTGGTGTCTTCCAGCGTCACGGTGTTTACGTTTGCGCTCGCCTCCGCGACCGGGGGCGCCGCGTCACTGAAGTTGACCACGCCGTTCTCGTCCACCCAGCGGTAGACCTCCTGCGCCAGGGTGGGAACAGCCCAAAATACGCTCACTGCGCAAGCGATCTGCAAAATGTAAAGGCGTTTCGTGGTCATGACGTTTCCGTTACCAGTATACGGAAAATCGACCCTGCATTGACAGCAGGCGCGTCCCCAGGCGGAAGCCGAACAGCAGAAATACCTTGCTTTCAGGGCCGCTAAGGACTACTGTGCACCTCCCAGGCTCCAGATCTGTAGTAGATCACGATTTATTACCCTTCCCGGCCTGGCCCATAGATTAGTTGCAAAGCCTTAGGGCCTCTCAGAAGTTCAACATCGGTAACCCTGTATTTTGATTACTTTATGAGATCCGCGATTGATCGGTTTATTAATCCTATTTCAAAGGTAAATCGAAATGACGACAGGTACTGTTAAATGGTTCAACGAAGCTAAAGGTTTTGGCTTCATCACCCCTTCCGATGGCAGCAAGGACGTGTTTGTACACTTCTCTGAGATCCAGGCCGAAGGCTTCAAGGTTCTCGCCGAAGGACAGTCGGTAGAGTTCAACGTGGAAAACGGCCCCAAGGGTCCGCAGGCCACGCGCGTAACCGCGGCATAAACCAGTCAGGTTTATGTTGACACGACCCCTGCCCGGAACCTGGTTCCGGGCGGGGGTTCGTTTTTGCAAGGTAAGCATTTTGGCCCAGCCAGGGAGTTCCACATGCTCAAACTATTCGTAGGCAATTTGCCCCCCGAGGCCAGGGAAAAAGACGTGCGCGCATTGTTCGACGAGTTCGGCACCGTGCGCTCCATCGACCTCGCCCACGACATCTTCACCGGCAAATGCAAGGGTTTCTGTTTCGTCGAAATGGAAGGTCACGAAGCACGTGCCGCGCAGGCCGCACTCGACGGTAAGCCGATGGACGGTGGCGCCGGCTTCCTCAAGGTACGGATGGAAAATCCACGCCGCGCCGGACGCGGGCGCAAATAGCGCCGGAACAAGGCCCCTTGCCGGGCGCCTGTGCGGGCTGTGCGGGCCATGAATTCAGCCGTGGTCACCACGATCCGGCCTAGATGTTGGGCTAAGCCCTCACTCCAAACCCATGACTTCATGCAGAAATCGCTTGAAATTGAGCGTACACAAGCGTACCGTTTCGTTCGTCAGGTCCCGTTTGACTGCGCTTATGCACCAAGCGAAGTGGCCTGGTTAACGGATTGGTTGCAAGCCCAAGGTTGACTCAGAAGTTCAGGATCGGTACCCCACAGTATTTGTCACTCCTCTGAATTCCCTTTGAGATGCGCGATTGATCAGTGTTCATTTAATTTTTTTGAAAGGTAAATCAAAATGACGACAGGTACTGTCAAGTGGTTCAACGAATCCAAGGGATTCGGTTTCATCTCCCCCGAAGACGGCGGCAAAGACGTTTTCGTGCACTTCTCGGCGATCCAGGGCGAGGGCTTCAAATCGCTGGCCGAGGGACAAACCGTGACGTTTGACGTCGAAAACGGCCCCAAGGGCCCGCAGGCGACCAACGTTCGCGCCGGCTGAACGCCAGCGTCAAAGCGTTCTGAAACCCCCGCCGGATCAATCGGTCCGCGCGGGGGTTTCTCATTTCGGCCTCGGCTTTTCGAGCGCCCGCGTCAGTTTCAGAATCTCTTCCTTTTGACGGTGCGTGGCCTCGCGCCCTTCCCGGATGCTTTCCTTCGCGCGGTCGAACTCCATCAGGCCAACGTGGCTCAGCAGCGGCGTGATGTGGATGTCCGGCGGCTCACCCGCCATGCGCGAGCGCGTGATGCGGTCCTGCATGATGTCGATCGAGCCGGCGATGACGTCGAACAGGCCGGGGTCAGGGCTTTCCTTCTTGCGCAGTGATGAAATGTAGGAATCCAGCCGCACGCCGAATCCCGTTTTCATCTTGGCCGCCCACTTGGCGATGACCGTGTCTTTTTCCTCGATCTCGGCCAGCGCCCGATCGCACTCCTCGTCACTGATCTCGTCACCACTGTGGATGAAGAAATGACGGCCGATCAGGTCGCCGTTCAGGTTCACCGCGATGACTACGTCGCCGCCCATCGCGCGCGCCAGCGACACCGGCACCGGGTTGACCAGGCCACCATCCAGCAGCAGCTTGTCCTCTTTCATGCGCGAGGGGGCGAACATGCCAGGCAGCGCGATCGAGGCCCGGCAGGCGTCCAGCAATGACCCTTCGCGCAGCCAGATCTCGCGGCCGGTACCCAGTTCGGTCGCCACGCAGGCAAAGGGAATGTCGAGATCCTCGATTCTGGGGTCACCGATGCGTTTCTTGATCGCGGCCATCAGGCTGTTGCCCTGCAGGAAACCGCCGCCGGTCATCTTGGCGTCCAGCAGGCGGATGATGTCGACCCGGCCCAGGCCGGATATCCACTCCTCGAACTGCTCGAGGTTGCCGGAGGCATAGGCGCCGCCGACGATCGACCCTACCGAGGTACCGATCACCATGTCCGGCTTGACGCCCATCTTGGCCAGTTCGTGAATCACGCCGATGTGTGCCCAGCCGCGGGCCGCTCCGCCACCCAGTACGAGTGCGATTGTGGGCTTCTTCGCTTGTTTCATCGGCTTGCTCTCAATTGTCTGCCTTGTGCTGGTTGAAGAAAACGGCACGGGAGCCTATTGTGCAGACAACCCAGCTTAACAGGAATTCCCCATGCCCTCGTTCGATGTCGTTTCCGAAGTCAACCACCACGAACTAAGCAACGCGGTCGACCAGGCCAACCGCGAAGTCACCACCCGCTTTGACTTCAAGGGCACGGGTTCAAACTTCGAACTGGCCGGCAACCTGATCACGATGAACACCGAGAGCGAGTTCCAGCTGCAGCAGATGTACGACATCCTTTGCAACAAGCTGGTCAAGCGCGGGGTCGATATCGCCGCGCTCGAACTGGGCGACCCGAACGTCCAGCTGAAAACCGCCACCCAGGTGGTCACCGTGCGCGAAGGCATCGAGACGTCCGAATCCAAAAAAATGATCAAGCTGATCAAGGACCGCAAGATGAAAGTGCAGGCCGCCATCCAGGGCGACCAGCTACGGGTCACCGGCAAAAAGCGCGACGATCTGCAGGAAGTGATCGCGCTGCTGAAGGAAGGCAAGTTTGCGATGCCACTGCAGTTCAAGAATTTCCGCGACTGATCCGGCGGGGGCCGGGTCTTGGCCGGCGTGTTAATTTGCGATTGACCTGAACAATCGGCCGATTGCATCCTCGACCGCATTTCTCACTGCAAAGTGAGCAGAAGGGGAGCACACAGATGATTCGTGCATGAGCGCATTCAGTGCAGGGCAAGCGCAGCGCGCCTACGATCTGAGCAGCGTCTATCGCGGACTGGGTACACCCTGAGTAGCACTCCTTCCCGCAATATGAAGTCACCCTGGGGTGCCCACGAGGCGCCCCTTTCATTTCCACCGGGTATACAATTCCGATTACCGGCGCCATCGACTCCTTGAACGATGGGGCGGCGTCCACACCGGGTGCTGCCACACAACTCACTCGCGAGGCACAGCAAGCCATGCTCAAACGCTCCCTGCTCCTGATGCTCGTACCGCTGCTCCTCCCCCTGGCGTTGTCCGCACAGGAGCCAGCCCCACTTGTCGTTCCCGAAGGCGAGATCGAGTTGACCGCCGACGAGGATCCGAAAATGGAGCAGGCGCCGGCAGTCGAATTGCCCCCAGCCGACCTCTTCGCCCGCGACAGCTACCGCGTCGATCCGGTGGTGTGCCCGTTCAAGGGCGACGTCGAGTACGAGCCCGGCGATATCGAGTGCGGCCTGCTGCAGGTGCCGGAGAATCGCGAGAATCCGAACTCCCGCTTTATCGAGCTGCATTTCGTCAAACTGAACTCGCGCTGGGGCAAGGACGATGAGAAGGACAAGAAAGACAAGGACAAGAAAGACTATGGCCTGGCGCCCGGCAAACGCGATGACCCTGTGATCTACCTGACCGGCGGCCCGGGCGCCCAGGTCACCTACTACGTCAAGCGCTTCAAGGACCACGGCCTGCTGGATCACCGCGACATGTACATCCTGGAGCAGCGTGGTATCGGTTTCTCAGGTGACTTCTGCCCGTTCTACTCCGGTCGCAAGCCCGCTACCGACGATGTGGCGACGTTCGAGGAAAGCCTTGCAGCGAGCTTAACGCGATTCAGCGACTGCGCCCGCAACGCCCAGGCGACCGGCGTCGACCTTACCGGCTACAACACCATGGAGAACGCCCGCGACGTCAAGGCCCTGCGCCGCGCGCTGGCCATCGAAAAGTGGAACGTCTGGGGTATCTCCTACGGATCGATCCTCGCCCAGGCGTACCTGAATGAAGACCCCGGGGGCATCCTGGCAGCGGCGATCGATGCGGTCGTGCCGCTGGACCGCCGTGAATCCGAGCTGTACTGGCGCGTTGCGCACTGGTACCAGCGCGACCTCGAGAAGCTGCAGGAAATCTGCAGCCGCCAGCCCGCCTGCGCCGAGCACTACCCGGACATCAGCGGACGAATCCGCCAGGCCATTGGCTCCGTGGTCAACCAGCCGATCGAGGTCGAAGTCGAGGACATCGAGAACTACCCTTCCGGCAAAGCCCGGTTCTTCCCGGACATCGTAGGTTACCTGCCCTTCATGTTCCTCTACGAGCAGGACAACTACCCAGGCCTGCCGGGCATGGTCTACGCCTGGGCCGACGCGGTCGTGCAGCGCGATGAGGTCCTGTTCCAGGCCCTCGCCAGCGCCGCCAGTCTCGGGGGCTTCGGCGGCATCAGCCAGGGTATGTACAACGCCATTGCCTGCACCGACGGCGATGCCGAAATCGAGGCCAGGGCCTTCAAGAAAGACCTCCAGGCACACCCCGTGTTGGGCGGGGCCTTCGGCAATCCTGAGTTTTGGGACCGCCGCGCCGCGCTGTGCGCCGAGCTGGGCATGAACCAACGCCCGGCCGACCAGTACCTGCCGGTCGAAACGGACCTGCCCAGCCTGATCATCGAGGGCGACATGGACCCGATCACGCCGCCGCCCAACGCCAAGGCCATTCTGCCAGGCTTCGCCAACGGCACCTATGTCGAGTTTCCCTATGCCGGCCATGGCCCGTCGCGCTCGGTGGAGTGCGCCGGCGACATGCTGAACAAATTCTATGACGACCCGACACTGGAGCCGGACCTGAGTTGTGTCGAAGAGATGGAGGAACCACAGATGTGGGCGCCGCTGTATGTCAGCCGCGTCGCGCCGCGCCTGCTGTTGCTTCTGTCGGAAGACAAGCAGAAGCTGGCCATTCCCGGCGGCTGGGCCGGCGGGTCGATCCTGATTTCGCTGATAGCCTTTCTGGTGCTGACCTTCGCCCCTCCGATCCGCTGGATGGACGGGCGACGAGGTGTCAGGGCCGGCGGTGCGCGCGTCATTGCGTGGCTGGCCGCGACTGCCTCGGTGGCCGCCGTGGGAATCATGGGTACAGCCGTGGCCATCACCGCCGAAACATCCGAGATGATGCCGCTGTTCGGCTTCGTACCGTGGGCGCGTTATGGCGCCTGGTGCGGCCTGGCCGCAGGCGCACTTGGGCTGCTGACCCTGCTGGCCACCTACCGGGCGCGCCGGGAGCAGGGATTGCCAGGCAGCCGGTTCGTGGGCTTCACGCTGACTGGCATTGCCGCATTGAGCCTCAGCATCTTCATGCTGGTTTGGGACCTGGGGCCGTTTTGAGTGAAGGTCGTCGTCGCCTCGCATAACCCGGCCAAGCTCCGTGCCGTCCGCGACGCCGTTGGGCTGCAGTTTTCCGGTGAGCCGATTGAGCTCGTTCCGGTCGCGGCCGAGTCTGGCGTCAGCGATCAGCCGCGCAGCGACGACGAGACGCGCCGCGGCGCCTGCAACCGCGCCCGCAACGCGCGTGCGGCGCTGCCGGACGCCCAATTCTGGATCGGGCTGGAAGGCGGCATCGAAACCATCGACGAACAGCTGCTGGCATTCGCCTGGATGGCCATCCTCGGCCCGGGCGAACGCATCAGTGAGGCACGCACCGTCACGCTGCCGCTGCCACCCGGGGTCTGGGAACTGGTGGATGCGGGGCTCGAACTGGGCGAGGCCAACGACCGGGTGTTCGGCACCGTCAACAGCAAACACGAGGGCGGCGCCTTCAGTCTGCTGACCAACGGCAAGTTCACGCGCGAGGGCGTTTACACCGAGGCCCTGGCGATGGCGTTCCTGCCCTTCGTCAACCCGCTATGGGGGTCCCTGGATTGAGGTACGATAGGTACTCGTTCCGCAGGAGATGAGCATGGCCGGTGGCTGGGCCAGTGACGGTGCCGTACAGGATCAGATTGACGCCAGTGTCGAGGACGCCGTCGAGCGCGCCCGCAGCCGCTTGCCACGCGGCGAAAGCGCGAAAACCTGCCGGGAATGTGGGGAGGCCATCCCCGAGGCCCGCCGCCAGGCCATCCCCGGCGTGCGCCTGTGCGTGGCCTGCCAGGAAGCCGCCGACCAGGAGCAGGCGGGCTCCAGCGGCTACAACCGCCGCGGCAGCAAGGACAGCCAGCTGCGCTGATCAGCACGCTTCGTCTTTTCAGGCTGATTGCCTGGCATAAGATCGGGCCATGTTCGGGCTCGCGGGATTCACATCGATCGAGCGGGTTCGAGGCGTCACCACCAGGTCCATCAAAATGCCGGTATCATGCTCGGCATGCACACCAGAACCGCAATGACGATGTTGAGCCTGGCGCTAACAGCGCAAGCTGCCCTGGCCGACGATGTCGAGGGCTTGCCCCATGCATTCGACGCCGGCTGGCAAGGCCAGAAAACCTGCGAACTGCTGCACGAGGACGAGAGCGCGCGCGTGGGGCGTTGCGTGTTTCCGCCCGGG
>JAPHSB010000133.1 GCA_026193295.1 Lysobacterales bacterium | reverse complement strand
TTCAGCGTAAAAGAACAAATAGGCGTCGGTGAACGTGGAGTACTTGGTGTAATTGGCACCCACGTTAAAGGCAAAGCCGGCGTCTTCACGCATGTCATTATCCCAGTCGTAGAATGGCGTCGCACCCGTGGGATCATAGGTCAAGAAGATCTCGCCTGCTCTCGCCTCCCTGTTATCCAGAACCGCGAACGGATCATCATCGCGGTTTCGGGGGCTCAAACCCGGAAAGAGATCTCCTGGGGGCGTGATGGACGGCGGAAGCAAGGGATTGGCATCCACCAGGTTGTCCCGATACAGCACCCGCGGGAAGATCATGTAGTCGCCAAAATTCATCATTATTCCTGCTTCATACTCTTGCTTGTTGCCCAGCGCCGAGTATGGCAGGCGGGTGCCGAATTCCTTGAGAGCATTGCCGCCATCGGCTACCAGGCCAGCATGATTGAACGCCAGGTAAGACTTGGTGCCCAGTAGATCGAAGCTCAGCTTGGCCTTGAATCCCAGGGTATCCTTGGTTTCAATCTGGTCGAGAATGATGTCGTCTCCGGAAATCCGATCATATTCTTCATCGACCTTTTCGGTGGCAGACATAATGCCGCCAAGCTCCAGGGTGACATCTTCCGTGATATCGGTTTTGACATACAACGTGGTTTGGCGGGATTGCCTTTCCGTGGCGGCCGTGGCCGACGATGATTCGCCTTGTCGGGCCACATCTTCTGAATGGATAAACGTCCAGTCAAAATTGCCAATCTTGGAACTATACTTTAGTACCGCCTTCGGGTTAGCGCCCCAGTAGACTTCAGGTCCAAACAGCACCTTGAGACCTTCCAGACTCCCTTTACCCGAAAACTCGACGCCTTCCGGCGCCTTGGAGTTCCAGATATCCATCCCTTCCAGATCTGTAGCCTCTCTTATCAGCCCGTAAAAGTCTCCTTCGTAACCCCAATGATAGCGGGGCGTATGGTAGAAGGCGGTGAAGTCCAGGCTCTCTCCCTGGTAGGTCGCGTCAAAATCATAGATCTCGACTCTTTCGCGATCCGTGAATGTCTCGGTCGTAATAATGCCAACGTCGCCGGAATCGTCGATGGTGACCACCTCAATTGGCAATCCTCTTCGCCCGTACTGGATTTCCATGGGTTCCGTATCAGCGACATTTCCGAGAACATTCAGTGACAACTGGCCTTCGATCTTGTCAGTGGGCTGGAATCCGAAATCCAGGAAGACCATCTGGCCGTCCGAGAAATCCACGCCATTCTCGCCCTTTTCGGTAATGTCCTTCTCCATGCCCTTGAGCAATAGTTCTCCTCTCAGGCTTCCGCCGGTGAAGCTAATCGTCTTGCGCTTTTCCTCGCTCTCGCCCTTGAGCATACGGACCTCGCCCTTCAAGGCAAGGTAGTCCATATTGATATTATCGAACCCCTGGTTTAGCGCCGCCTTCTTGTAAGCGTAAGGGTCCATGTGCCAGATATCTGAAAGCACGTCGTATGCCATCCTGGGCCTGGCAGTGTACACACCGTCTGAATTGGGGGTGCCGAGCGCGGTAATGCCAAACCACTCTTCATTCATGTTGTTTTTGCCGGCTACCCAATCGAATTTGTAAGCTCCATTGGACCAGGACGCATGGGTGTCGTGTATATCCAGATCTTCAACTTGTTTGTACTTCCACCATTCGTCGCGCCACTCGAAAACAAAGCCGCCAATGGAATTCCCTTCTTCCCCATTGCCATAGGCCTTGTTATACATTTCCTGCCATTGGGACTTGAGGATCTCGGCTTGGGCAAGCTGGTCTTCATGGAATTCTTTTGCATTAAATGCATCACTTCCAAACTCGAAAAATACAACCGGCAGATCCAGCTTTTCTTCGACGTCCTTCCAGAGATTTGACTCCGGATTGACAAAGCTCTTTCCCCTGTAAGCATTGACGCCCATCAGGTCCAGGTCGGGACATAGCTCGGCTATCAGGTCAATGTACTGCAAGTCGCCATTGACAATGGTGAACGGATGATTCGGATCAATGGCCTTGCCGGAGCGCATCACTTCATTGAACAAGCTGTACAAATACCTGGCTTTCGCCGTGTTTTGCTCTCCTTCCGGGAGATTCTCAATTTCAAAACTGGACCATTCCAGGCCGTAGTTGCTTTCATTGCCAAAGGCGAACATCAACACGCCTGGCGTGTTCTTGTATTTGTCCACGATCTCCAGCATGTCGGCCTTCAGGGTCGCCCGGGTAAGCTCATCCGAGTAATCGGTCACCGGAATCCACTTGCCACCGACGTTATATCCGTATCGTCCCATGAGAGGGTTGATAACGGTCATGATCCCGTATTCCTGGTAGATATAGGTGATCCACTCGGGTGGAATGAAGCCAAAGCTGCGAATAGCATTGACGCCCGCCGCCTTCATCAGCCCGAAATCGTAGTCGATGACCTTGCGGATAAAATCATCAGATTCACCCCACAGGTTATAGGAGTAGTTCTGGTTTCTTGGACTGTATCCCCACACCACTCCCTTCAAGTAGTAATCGCTGCCGTTAACCTGCAATTTCCAGCCGTTTTCATCCTTGACTGTCGTCACCTTGTCTGCCGCCTGGGCCGGTGCAGCGAACGCGACACCGAGAAGGAGTGAGACTGCCATAAGGCTGCCGAGCTTTTTTAGGCCCGCGAAGAAGCTTATTCGTGCCATAGCGACTACTCTTTTATTGAATTTGGTTTCTTGAGGAACGTTAAATATTTGCATCACTGTCACCCGCCCCCGCTACCTGATCGTAATGGACACATTGTCTATGTAGACGTTGTTGGAACAGGTAGGAGCCCCACCGCAGACCACCGCGAGCTGAAATGTAATGCCTCCGCTAACATCGGCAGCGGCCGCAGGACTGTACGAGTAGGTCGTCCATCCAGCGGTAGGCGTAACAATTGTCTCGAGAATCTGGCTAACTGTGGCGCCACCGGCACCCTCGGAGATTAACTCGGGGAAAACGATGCCGCCGTCGGCAGCCGAACCCTTCATATCAAACGAAATATCGATGATATCGCCGCCCACCACCGTACCCACGGCAATACGCTCTTGCTTGAGCACCGGGTTTTGCCCCGCTCCGGCAACAGCATGACCCGACCATGAGCCGCCATTGTTCTGGGTATTGTCCGCGGTAATGCTGCCACCATTCGGATACACCACCCAGCCGCTCAAGTCGCCGGCTTCGAAATCACCGTTCACCGCCAATTCCCCTGCGCTACCACTGAAGCCCATGTCAGTCATCAGGAATGTGAACGCATTCGCCGCCGTGTTATCGGTCTCGAACAGCAAGCCGGTCGCAGTATCCACTCCCGTAAAGCTCGCCAGGGGTATCGACACCTGGTACCAGCCATTGCCCAGTAAGGTCGAGAACGCGGAACTGGTCAGCGTCACGTCCAGATACGCACCGCCGTCCAGGAACTTCACGCGCACAAGATCGTTATTGATGCCCTTGATCTTGAAATTCAGGGCGCCATAGGCAGTTGCAAACCCGGGGGCGAAGCCAATAAATGCCAGCTGACCGACTTGCGCTCCGTAGCCGCTTCCGGTTGTCACAGAAAAGGACGGACTGAAGTCCCCGTCGCTGGTGTTATTGTTGTCGAACACCGAGCCGGATCCAAAGGGTTCTATGGCCGTGTAGTCGGTGCCAAACACCAGGTCGACATTGACCGCAGGATCGGTCGCGTAAAGAACAACGCTCGGAATAATTCCGGTGCCTACACCGCCCCCACCGTTGGTCGTATTGAAGCCAATGTCGGTCATCAGGAAGGTGAATGCATTCGCCGCCGTGTTGTCAGTCTCGAACAACAGACCGATCGCGGTATCCACCCCGGTGAAACTCGTAATCGGGATCGAGACCTGGTACCAGCCATTGCCCAGTGAGGTCGAGAATGCAGAACTGGTGAGCGTCACATCAAGATACGCGCCACCGTCCAGGAACTTCACACGCACGAGATCGTTATTCATACCCTTGATTTTGAATTCCAGGGTCCCGTAGCCGGTCGCGAACCCGGGAGCAAAACCTACGAAAGCCAGCTGCCCCACCTGGGCGCCGTAACCACTGCCGGTGGTCACCGCAAAGGCAGGACTGAAGTCCGCATCACTGGTGTTATTGTTGTCGAACACCGAGCCGGAACCAAAGGGCTCAATCGCCGTGTAATCCACGCCAAACACCAGGTCGACATTCACCGCGGGATCGGTGGCGTACAGGACAACATCCGGGGCTGGCCCATTGTTGATCGCTGCATTACTGAAACCAATATCCGTGAGGAAGTAGGTAAACGCGTTGGCAGAAGTGTTATTGCTTTCAAACAACAGGCCGGTCGCGGAATCGACCCCGGTAAACCGGGTCAACGGCACTGAAGCCTGATACCAGCCATCACCCAGCAGCGTCACGTCGGCATCGGTAGTCAGATTAATGTCGAGATAGCCGCCCGCATCGAGGAATTTCAGGCGAATCAAGTCGCCCGGGATTCCCTTTATCTTGAAATTGAGGACGTCATACCCGGCAGCAAAACCTGGCGCGAAGCCGATGAACGCCAACTGTGCGATATTTGCGCCATATCCAGTACCGCTGCTGACGGCCATGACAGGATTGTAGGTGGTGTCATTGGCATAGAATGCATCGAATACCGAACCCG
Source organism: Lysobacterales bacterium (assembly GCA_026193295.1). Classification (GTDB taxonomy): domain Bacteria; phylum Pseudomonadota; class Gammaproteobacteria; order Xanthomonadales; family SZUA-36; genus CALKKN01. The sequence goes on along the minus strand of JAPHSB010000133.1, from coordinate 213 downwards.
AGCCAAAAGGCTCAAGCGCTGTGTAATCGACACCAAAGACAAGGTCCACGGGGACGGCGGGATCAGTTGCGTAAAGCACAACCTGCGGGGTAACTGCCGCGGCAGGATCGCCAACATCCCCGCCACCTCCACCGTTAATCGTGATGGAAACGTTGTCTATGAACACGTCATTGGAGCAGGCATTGTCCGCACCGCAAACCACGGCGATCTGGA
>JAPHSB010000351.1 GCA_026193295.1 Lysobacterales bacterium | reverse complement strand
GATGGTGGTGACGCTGATTGCGCCGATCGCCATGGAAGAAGGTCTGCGGTTTGCGATCCGCGAAGGCGGCCGTACCGTTGGCGCCGGCGTCGTCGCGAAGATTTTCGAATAAAACGGAATTCCTCGGGTGCTTCTTTCATCGCGATGCAATGAAAACCGTCCCCTTGGAATGACATTGAAGACTTCGCTCTGGCGCTGCGCGCCAACCGCGAAGATGAATGTAGGAGCGCGCTTGGGCGCGAAGGTGTACTGAAATGGCTGAACAGAGAATCCGCATCCGGCTGAAAGCGTTCGATCATCGTTTGATCGACCGTTCGGCATCGGAAATCGTCGAGACCGCGAAACGAACCGGTGCTCAGGTGCTGGGTCCGATTCCTTTGCCGACCAAGATCGAGCGGCACACCGTGTTGATTTCGCCGCACGTGAATAAAGACGCGCGTGACCAGTACGAAACCCGTACGCACAAGCGCCTGATGGATATCGTGGATCCCAACGACAAGACCGTGGATGCACTTATGAAGCTGGACCTGGCGGCTGGCGTCGACGTACAGATCAAGCTGTACTGAACGCCTGCGATTAGCGGATAGAAGGCAAAGCAATGAAGATTGGATTGATAGGACGCAAGCGTGGCATGACCCGCGTGTTTACCGAGGAAGGCAACAGCATCCCGGTGACCGTGATCGAGGTCGACCCGAACCGCGTGGCCCAGGTGAAGAGCGAAGAAACGGACGGTTATCGCTCCATCCAGGTGACCTTTGGCCGCCGCCGCGGCAACCTGCTGAACAAGCCGGTGGCCGGGCACTTCGCCAGCGCCGGTGTCGAAGCCGGGGAAGGCCTGTGGGAATTGCGCTTGCCGCAGGGCGAGGGCGATGAGTTGGAAACGGGCTCCGAGCTCAAGGTAGATATGTTCGAGGCCGGTGAGCGGGTCGATGTGACCGGAACCAGCAAGGGTAAAGGTTTCGCTGGCGTCGTGAAGCGTCACAACTTCCGTACCCAGGACGCCAGCCACGGCAACTCGCTGTCCCATCGCGCGCCGGGTTCGATCGGCCAGTGCCAGACGCCGGGCCGCGTGTTCAAGGGCAAGAAAATGTCCGGACACATGGGTGACGAGCGCGTCACCACGCAGAACCTCGAAGTCGTTCGCGTGGATCTGGAACGTAACCTCCTGCTGATCAAGGGCGCAGTCCCGGGAGCGGCTGGGGGAACCGTGATGGTGCGCCCCGCGACCAAGACGGTTCAGTAGGAATTGACGGAGAGATGACCATGCAACTGACAGTAGCTGGCGGAAAAGACATTCAGGTCTCCGAAGCGACTTTCGGCCGCGAATTTTCCGAGGCCCTGGTCCATCAGGTGGTCACCGCCTACATGGCGGGTGCACGCGCCGGAACCAAGGCTCAGAAGAACCGCTCCGCCGTACGCGGCGGCGGCAAGAAGCCGTGGAAGCAGAAAGGCACCGGCCGCGCTCGCGCCGGCACCATCCGCAGCCCCATCTGGCGGGGCGGTGGTGTGACGTTCGCCGCCACGCCGCGCGACCATGCGCAGAAAGTGAACCGCAAGATGTACCGTGGCGCCTTGCAGGCGATCCTGTCGGAACTGGTACGCCAGGACCGTCTGGTGGTGGTTGGCGCGCTGGATCTGGCCGAACCCAAGAGCAAGGCCCTGGTCGCCAGGCTCGCGGAACTCGGTGTTGAAAAAGGCCTGATCGTGACGGCTGAGGTCAATGAAAATCTGTACCTGGCGTCGCGTAACCTCCCCGGAGTGTATGTACTGGACGTGTCGGGTATCGATCCGGTCAGCCTGGTAGGGGCCGACAAGGTGGTCATTACCGTTGACGCGATCGAAAAGATCCAGGAGTGGCTGGGATGAGCAACAACCGTCTATACCAGGTGATACTCTCGCCGCGCGTCACCGAAAAGTCGACGCATGTCGGTGAAGACAGCAACCAGTATGTTTTTCACGTAGTCAATGACGCCAGAAAGTCGGAAGTCAAGGGCGCCGTCGAGTTGTTGTTCGACGTCAACGTGGAGTCGGTCCGCATCGTCAATGTGAAGGGCAAGAGCAAGGCCTTCCGTATGCGGCCGGGCAAGCGCAGTGACTGGAAGAAGGCATACGTTCGCGTGCAGGAAGGTCAGGTCATCGACTTCCTGGGCGGTGAATCAGTGTAAGGACGAAGATTCATGGCAATTGTTAAGGCAAAACCAACTTCGCCAGGCCGCCGTGGTGTGGTCCAGGTCAAGCATTCGCACCTGCACAAGGGTGCGCCGCATGCTCCCCTGGTGGAAAAGAAATCCAAGACCGGCGGTCGCAACAACGCCGGCCGGATCACGACACGTCACCGGGGTGGTGGGCACAAGCAACACTACCGGGTGATCGACTTCAAGCGGGACAAGGACGGTATCGTCGGACGCGTGGAGCGCATTGAATACGATCCGAACCGGACGGCCCATATCGCCCTGGTCCTGTACCGGGACGGCGAGCGGCGTTACATCATCGCTCCGAAGGGCCTGCTTGCCGGTGACGAAGTGATCAGTGGCCGCGAAGCGGCGATCAAGCCCGGTAACTGCATGCCGTTGCGCAACATTCCGATGGGTTCGGTCATCCACTGCGTGGAACTGAATCCGGGTAAGGGCGCACAGCTTGCTCGCAGCGCCGGCGCCGCGGTCCAGCTGGTGGCGCGGGAAGGGCAGTACGCGACGCTTCGTCTGCGTTCCGGCGAGATGCGCAAGGTTCAGTCCCGCTGCCGCGCGACCATCGGCGAGGTCTCCAACTCGGAGCACAACCTCGAGAAGCTGGGTAAAGCCGGCGCGAAACGTTGGCGGGGCGTGCGACCGACCGTCCGCGGCGTCGCCATGAACCCGGTCGATCATCCGCACGGCGGTGGCGAAGGCCGCACGTCCGGCGGGCGTCACCCGGTGACCCCATGGGGTGTCCCCACCAAGGGATACAAAACCCGCAAGAACAAGACGACCGACAAGTTTGTCGTGCGTAAGCGTTCAGGCAAGTAACAGGTAAAGCCATGCCACGTTCGATTAAAAAAGGACCGTTCGTCGATCACCACCTGATGAAGAAAGTGGGTGACGCCGTCCAAACCAACAACAAGCGGCCGATCAAGACCTGGTCGCGCCGTTCCATGATCCTGCCGGAAATGGTTGGATTGACGATTGCGGTGCACAACGGACGCCAGCACGTGCCGGTTCTGATCAGTGATCAGATGATCGGCCACAAGCTCGGCGAATTCGCGGCTACCCGGACCTTCAGGGGTCATTCGGGCGACCGCAAGACCAAGTAGGTGTTGACATGCAAGTGACTGCACGATTGAGAAACGCGCGCATTTCGCCGCAGAAAGTTCGCCTGGTTGCCGACCAGGTCCGGGGACTGCCGGTGGAAAAAGCCGAGCAGCTCCTGGCCTTCAGCAACAAGAAAGCTGCGCACATCGTCAAGAAGGTTCTGTTGTCCGCCGTTGCGAATGCAGAGCACAACGAAGGCGCGGATATCGACGAATTGAAGGTAGCCACGATCATGGTCGACGAAGGTCCGACCCTGAAGCGTGGCCGCGCTCGCGCCAAAGGCAGGGGCACTCGAATTCTGAAAAGGAACAGTCACATTACCGTGACCGTAGCCGACGAAAAAACGGGACAAGCATAATGGGTCAGAAGGTACATCCAACAGGAATCCGGCTCGGCATCGCCAAAGACTGGAATTCGACCTGGTACGCCGACAAGGGCGACTACGCGGAGCAGCTGAAGTCTGATCTCGAGGTGCGTGCGTACCTGCAAAAGCGCCTCGCGCAAGCTGCTGTCAGCCGTATCCAGATCGAACGTCCGGCCAAGTCTGCCCGCATTACGATTCACACGGCTCGCCCCGGCATCGTGATCGGCAAGAAGGGCGAGGACATCGAGAGCCTTCGGCGTGACGTGACCCAGCTGATGGGCGTTCCCACGCACATCACGGTTGCGGAAATTCGCAAGCCGGAGCTCGATGCGCAACTGGTCGCAGAAGGCGTTGCGCAGCAGCTGGAACGCCGTATCATGTTCCGCCGCGCGATGAAGCGGGCGGTTGGCAATGCCATGCGGCTTGGCGCGCTGGGCATCAAGATATCCGTGGCAGGCCGTTTGAACGGTGCCGATATTGCCCGCAGCGAGTGGTACCGCGAGGGCCGCGTACCCCTGCACACCTTGCGAGCCGATGTCGATTACGGGTTTTACGAAGCCAAGACCACCTATGGCGTGCTCGGCATCAAGGTCTGGATCTACAAGGGTGAGATTTTCGACCTGTACGGTTCCGACGGCGAAAGCAAGCGCAACCAGGCGGCAGCCAGTTAGGAGATTGAAAGATGCTGCAACCCAAGCGAACAAAATTCAGAAAGCAGCAGAAAGGCCGTAACCGCGGCCTGGCGCAGGTCGGTAACCGGGTCAGCTTCGGCGAATACGGCCTGAAAGCCACCACCCGCGGTTTCGTGACCGCGCGCCAGATCGAGTCTGCGCGCCGGGCCATCACGCGTTATGTGAAGCGCGGCGGCAAGCTGTGGATCCGGGTGTTCCCGGACAAGCCCGTGACCAAGAAGCCGGTCGAAGTCCGCATGGGCAAGGGCAAGGGTAACGTTGAATATTGGGTGGCTCCGATTCAGCCCGGACGCGTCATGTATGAAATTCAGGGCGTGACCGAAGAGCAGGCACGCGAGGCGTTTCGCCTGGCGGCGGCCAAACTGGCTGTCCGGACCACCTTCGTCAAGAGGTCAGTGCTGTGATGAATGCGCACGATTTGAGAGCGAAGAAGGAAAACGAACTGCGCGAAGAGCTGAGTGGGCTTTTGCGCGAGCAGTTCAACCTGAGAATGCAGCGCGGTATTGGCCAGTTGGCTACGCCGCATGATCTGCGCCGCGTGCGCAGGGATATTGCCCGGGTCAGGACCGTCCTGAACGAGAAGCAGAGAGAAGGTAAGGCGTCATGAGCACGACTGAATCTGTAAAACGTACGCGAACTGGCCGCGTGACCAGCAACAAGGCCGACAAGACGGTCACCGTGTTGCTCGAGCGGCAGGTCAAACACCCGCTGTACGGCAAGTACATGAAGCGCTCCACCAAGGTGCATGCGCACGATGAAGACAACAGTTGCGCCGAAGGCGACCTGGTGAAAATTTCAGAATGCCGCCCGCTGTCGAAGACGAAAAGCTGGCGGGTGGTTGAGGTCGTGGAGCGCGCCGAGTAAGGCGGCGAGCCCGGAAACGAGCGTCGTAAAGGAAATCAACGATGATTCAGATGCAAAGCATGCTTTCCGCCGCCGACAACAGCGGCGCACGCCGTGTCCAGTGCATCAAGGTGCTGGGCGGTTCGAAGCGCCGCTATGCGCGGATCGGTGACGTCATCAAGGTGACGGTCAAGGAAGCCATTCCGCGCGGCAAGGTGAAGAAAGGCGAAATTTATAACGCCGTCGTGGTGCGGACCCGTTCCGGCGTGCGCCGCGGAGACGGTTCGTTGATTCGCTTCGATGGCAATGCCGCGGTATTGCTGGACAACAAGCACGAGCCCATCGGTACCCGCATTTTTGGGCCGGTGACCCGTGAGTTGCGGTCCGAGAAGTTCATGAAAATCGTGTCGCTGGCACCTGAAGTGCTGTAGGCAGGGGATAGGAAGATGAATCGAATTCGGAAAGGCGACGAAGTCGTCGTCACCACCGGTCGCAGCAAGGGCCAGCGCGGACATGTTCTTCGCGTGGTTGGCGAGAAGCTGTTGGTGGAAAACGTGAACATGGTGAAGAAACACCAGAAGCCGAACCCGTCCATGAACCAGGGCGGTGGCATCGTGGAGAAGGAATCGCCGATCCACCGTTCCAACGTCATGCTCTACAACCCGGGCACCGGCAAGGGTGACCGCGTGTCTTTCAAGAACCTGGAAGACGGCCGCAAGGTGCGCATTTACAAATCCACCGGCGAAGCAGTGGATATTTAAGGATCGTAAGATGTCCAGACTACAGGATTACTACAACGAGACCGTGGTGCCGCAGCTGAAGGAAAAGTTCAGCTACAGCAACATCATGGAAGTGCCGCGGTTGACCAAGATCACGCTCAATATGGGCGTAGGCGAAGCCGTCGGTGACAAGAAAGTCATGGACCGGGCAGTCGGCGACATGACTGCTATTGCGGGCCAGAAGCCGATCGTCACCTATGCGCGCAAGTCGGTCGCCAGCTTCAAGATCCGCGACGGCTGGCCGGTGGGCTGCAAGGTCACCCTGCGCCGGGAGCGCATGTACGAGTTCATGGATCGGCTGGTGAATGTCGCCATTCCGCGTATTCGTGACTTCCGCGGATTGAACCGCCGGTCGTTCGACGGCAAGGGCAATTACAGCATGGGCGTGAAGGAGCAGATCATGTTCCCGGAGATCGACTACGATCAAATCGACATGATCCGGGGCATGGACATCACGATCACGACCACGGCGAAGAGCGACGAGGAAGCGTTGGCCCTGTTGCAGGCGTTCAACTTCCCGTTCAGAGAACGCTAAAACCGGAACCCATAAGACTGGAAAACTCAGGACAGGAATCACGATGGCAAAAGTATCCATGATCAACCGCGAAAAGCGCCGCGAAAAATTGGTGGCCAGGTACGCCAAGAAGCGCGCTGCACTCAAGGCGATCATCACCAATCCGGATGTCGGCTTCGAAGAGCAGCAGGAAGCGATGTTCAAGCTGCAGAAGTTGCCGCGTGATTCGAGCCCGGTACGCCAGCGTAACCGCTGCGCGATTTCCGGCCGTCCGCGCGGTTTCTACCGCAAGTTCGGACTGGGGCGTAACAAGTTGCGTGAAGCCGCGATGCGCGGTGACGTGCCCGGCCTGCGTAAGGCCAGCTGGTAAAGAGGAACAGAATCATGAGCATGAGCGACCCGATTTCGGACATGCTGACGCGCATTCGCAACGCCCAGGCAGTGCAGAAAGCGAAAGTCAATATCCCCGCGTCCAAGGTCAAGACCGGTATTGCGCGGGTTTTGAAGGACGAGGGTTACATTAACGACTACCGGGATACGGAAGTCGATG
>JAPHSB010000229.1 GCA_026193295.1 Lysobacterales bacterium | reverse complement strand
GGCTATTTCCTGATCGTCGCAGACTTCATCCGCTGGGCCAAGAAAAACGGCATCCCGGTCGGGCCGGGCCGCGGCTCCGGCGCCGGTTCGCTGGTGGCCTGGGCGCTGGGCATCACCGACCTCGATCCCCTGGTGCACGATCTGCTGTTCGAGCGCTTCCTGAACCCCGAGCGTATTTCGATGCCCGACTTCGACATTGATTTCTGCATGGAGGGGCGTGACCGGGTCATCGACTACGTGGCGCAGACCTACGGTCGTGACCAGGTCAGCCAGATCATCACGTATGGCTCGATGGCGGCCAAGGCTGTGGTGCGCGACTGCGGGCGCGTGCTGGGCAATGGCTACGGCTTTGTCGACAGCATCGCCAAGCTGATCCCGATGACCCTCGGCATCACGCTCGAGGGCGCGCTCAAAGAAGAACCGCAGCTGAAGAAGCGTTACGACGAGGAGGAGGACACGCGCGCCATCCTCGATCTCGCGATGTCGCTCGAGGGCCTCAAGCGCAATGCCGGCAAGCATGCCGGCGGCGTGGTCATCGCTCCATCCAAACTGACCGATTTTTCCCCGCTGTTCTGCGAGGCGGGAGGCGGCAGCATCGTAACGCAGTTCGACAAGGACGACGTCGAAGCCATCGGCCTGGTCAAGTTCGACTTCCTGGGCCTGCGCACGCTGACGATTATCGACTGGGCGCTGAAGACAGTGAACCGCCGGCGCGAACGGGCGGGCGAACCACCGGTCCTGCTCGACCAGTTGCCGATGAACGATCCGAAAACCTTCGAGCTGCTGCAGGCCTGCCAGACCACCGCCGTGTTCCAGTTGGAGTCGCGCGGCATGAAGGACCTGATCCGCAAACTGGTGCCCGACAGCTTCGACGAAATCGTGGCGCTGGTCGCCCTGTTCCGCCCCGGCCCGCTGGAATCGGGCATGGTCGGTGACTACATCGACCGCAAGCACGGCCGGTCCAGGGTTTCGTATCCGCACCCGGCACTGGAACATATCCTGAAGCCGACCTACGGCGTGATCCTGTACCAGGAGCAGGTCATGCAGATCGCCCAGGAACTCGCCGGCTACACCCTGGGCGCCGCCGATATCCTGCGCCGGGCGATGGGCAAGAAGAAACCGGCCGAGATGGCCAAGCAGCGCATCATCTTCGTCGAGGGTGCGATGGAGCGCGGCGTCGGCGAAGACCTGGCCAACCTGATCTTCGACCAGATGGAAACCTTCGCCGGTTATGGATTCAACAAGTCCCACTCGGCCGCCTATGCGCTGATCGCCTACCAGACCGCCTGGCTGAAGGCGCACTACCAGGCCGCGTTCATGGCCGCCGTGCTGTCGTCGGATATGGACAACACCGACAAGGTGGACGAGTTCGTCCACGAATGCCGCGATCTCGGGCTCGAGGTGCTGCCACCGGACATCAACCGTTCCGTGCATGCCTTCACCGACGTGGACGACACGTCCATTCTTTATGGGCTGGGCGCGATCAAGGGCGTGGGACACGCCGCGATCGACATGATCGTGCTGGAGCGTGAAGCACGTGGTCCGTTCAGCGACCTGTCGGATTTCTGTAACCGCATCGAACACCAGAAGGTCAACCGACGGGCGATGGATGTGTTGGTCCGCTCCGGCGCGATGGACGGCCTGGACCCGGACGGCAATCGCGCCCGCATGCTGCACGAACTGCCCGATGCGGTGCAGGCCGCCGAGCAATATCAGCGTGACCGCGAGTCAGGCCAGGTCGACTTGTTCGGCAACGTGGGCGAAGCCGTTGCGCCACGGTTCGTCGATCACCGCACGGTGAGCCCGTGGACGCGGCTGCAGACGCTGCAGGCCGAGAAGGAGTCTCTCGGCTTGTACCTGACCGGTCACCCCGTCGAACTGCAGGTGCAGGATCTGCAGCGCTTCACGACCTGTTTCCTGGGCCAGGTGGCGGACCGCATGCCCAAGGACGGTCCGGACCAGCCCCGGGGCAAGAGCAACATCGCGAACCTCCGGCGCGGTACGCCGATGGTGCTGGCCGGCCTCGTGCGGGCCATCCGCCGGCGCGGCAACCGCGGCGGCTTTGTCGCGATCGAAGACCACACGGGCCGTATCGAGATGGCCCTGTTCGACGAAGCCTGGGCGCTGTACGCCGAACTTCTCAACAAAGACGAAATCATCGTCGTCGAAGGGCAGGTGTCGACGGATGATTTTTCCGGCGGCTACCGCCTTTCGGCGCAGAAAGTGATGACACTGGCCGAGGCCAAGAGTCGCTTTGCCCGTGGCGTGCAGGTGGCACTGCGTGGGCCCAACGAAAACCTGTGCAACTCCTTACGGAATACGTTCGAGCCCTATCGCGATGGCCCCGGGCGGGTCTGGCTGGACTATAGCAATGCGCGGGCCCGTGCCCGCTTCGAACTGGGCGAAGAATGGAACGTCAAACCCTGCGAGGAATTGGTGGCGGCGCTGGGGGAGCTCGAAATGGTCAGCGACGCCCGGCTGGTCTATTAATCCGGTTTGAGCACACCGAAGTCCTGTAGGACCGAATTTATTCGGGATAAATACCTTCTCGTGAAATCAATCATTCCCGAATGAATTCGGTCCTACAATTCGCGCCCCCGATCCTGCTTTTCCCGAATGAATTCGGTCCTACAGGGCCTGGTCGTAACGCTTGTAGAGGATCTTGACGCGGCGCACGTATTCCTGGGTTTCGTCGTAAGGCGGGACGCCGCCGTACTTGTATACCGCTTGCGGACCGGCGTTATATGCCGCGGCAGCCAACGCGAGATCGCCCTTGAATTCGGCCAGCAGCCGGGACAGGTAGCGGGTGCCACCATCGATGTTCTGTGCCGGGTCGAACGGATTGGCCACGTGCAGATCCGCCGCTGTGGCGGGCATCAACTGCATCAACCCCTGTGCGCCCTTGGGTGACCGGGCATCCGGCTGGTACGCCGACTCGGCGTGAATGATCGCGCGAATCAGGGATTCCTCCACCGAGTTGAAGGCCGCGGCAGACTGGATTTCCCGGCTGAACGAACGGGTGTTTAGCGGAACCTTTTCCCAACTCACCGAACGGCACTTGGGGTCCGCTGCGTAACAGGGAAAACGCAGCACCTGGTAGTCCTGGTCGGTCGGCGGGGCGATATTGGAGAAGGTCACGATGCCGTTTTCATCGACCCATTTGTAGACCTGGGCCGCCGCCAACGACGGAATCAGCACAATCAGCAAACCCGCCAGCGCGGCGCGGCACCGGGCAACGGGGCGGATCGACTTGGTAGCTGTCCCTGGCACGAATGTTCCTCCCTTGCCGCGGCTCCTGGGAAATCCGCTTGGGGTATTCTAAACTGATTCAAGCGGTTAATGAACTCTGACCGCAATAAGCTGAGAAGTTGCAGAGCGGAGCCTCAGCGCTCCACAAACGTCGGGAGAAGAACAAGATGGAAGGATTACTCGCCTCGCTCATCGTCGGCGGCATCGCCGGTTGGCTGGCCAGCGTCATCATGAAAGGTAAAGGCCAGGGCATCGTGCTGAACATTATCGTCGGCATCATCGGCGGCGTGCTGGGTGGCTGGCTGTTCAGCCTGCTGGGAACCGACCTCGGCGCCGGCATCGTCGGCTCGGTCGTCACGGCCACCATCGGCGCAGTTTTGCTGCTGTGGATCGTGGGCAAGGTAAAGGGATAAAGGAGTCTCGCTTCCCTTCTCCCGCCTGCGGCTACGATTACCTGCTGGACCCAATTCATTCGGGATCATGTGGCCGGAATCCCGAACAATATCCGGTCCTACACGTGGCAATAACCCCCACCGTTCTTTTCGAAGTAGCGCTGGTGATACTCCTCGGCGCGCCAGAAACGGTCCGCCGGCACCACCTGCGTGACGATCGGACTGGACCATTTGCCGGATTCGTTCAACTCGCGGATTTTCTGTTCTACCAGGTCCCTCTGCCCGGGATCGTGCCAGAACGCGACGGAACGGTACTGGCTGCCAAAATCAGGGCCCTGGCGATTGAGCGTGGTCGGATTGTGCATGTCGAAAAACAGGCCCAGTAACTCAGAATAGCTGACCTGTTCGTCGTCGAAAGTGACCTGCACCGCCTCGGCGTGCCCCGTGTCGCCGGCGCAAACCTGCTTGTAACTCGGATTCTCTGCGTGGCCGCCCATGTAGCCCGAAACCGCATCGAGCACGCCGGGCAGCTCGCGAAAACGCGCCTCGACGCCCCAGAAACACCCTGCCGCGAAGCTTGCCGTTTTTTCACTCATGCCTGTGCACTCCCATCGTGTGAAGTCTCTGTCAATCTTCATCCCGTCGCAGGCGAATGACGCCTTCCTGCGCGGTGCTCGCCACCAGCCGCCCCCGGCGGTCGTAAATCATGCCGCGCGCCAGGCCCCGGCCGCCACTGCTGCTGGGGCTGTCGCAAGAATACAGCAGCCAGTCATCCAGCCGGAAGTCGCGGTGAAACCACATCGCGTGGTCCAGGCTGGCCATCATCAGTTTGCCCTGCACCCACGAAATGCCATGCGGCAGGATCGCCGTGCCCACCAGGTGGAAATCGGAAACGTAGGCCAGCAATGCCCTGTGCAGGCGCGGATCGTCGTCCAGTTCGCCATGCAGTTTGAACCACAACTGCTTGTAGGGCGGTTGAGGTGTCCGGTCGTCCGGATCGCCGCCGCATACCGGGCGGAATTCAAACGGCCCGAAGCGGTCGAGCCAGCGCTGCATGCTCTTCGGCATGTGGTCGAATTCCTCGCGCGGCAGCGTCCCGATCGGGTTGACCTCGTCCGGCTCGGGTACCTCGGGGATGCCGAACTGGTGCTCCAGCCCCTGCTCGTCCACCTGGAAAGACGCCGCCAGCGTGAATATCGGCCGGCCATGCTGGATCGCCACCACGCGACGGGCACTGAAGCTGCGTCCGTCACGGCTGAG
>JAPHSB010000171.1 GCA_026193295.1 Lysobacterales bacterium | reverse complement strand
GTCGCTATTCGGGCCCCCATCGCTTCTGCTTCGGCCAGCGTGTAAAAGCTGTCCACCGGATACCCGCCGCTCTGGCTGATGGCTCGATGAAACAGGCCCTGGGCCAGAGGCGACGCCATCAGGACGGCGATGTCCCCGGCGCCGGCCGATTCGCCGAACACCGTCACGTTGTCCGGGTCGCCACCGAAGGCCGCGATGTTGTCCCGCACCCATTGAAGCGCCGCGATCTGGTCGAGCAATCCATAATTGCCCGATACGCCCTGTGGGGATTCCGCGGACAGGCCGGCATGCGCCAGGAAACCCAGCACGCCGACCCGGTAGTTCAACGACACATAAACCACGTCGCGCCGCGCGATATGGTGGCCGAGGTATTCCGGCTCCTGGGAGTAGCCGTTGATGTTGCTGCCGCCGTAAATCCACACCATCACCGGCCGCTTTTCCCCCTGGCCCGGGTGCTTGGTCCACACATTCAGGTACAGGCAGTCTTCACTGATGTCACGCAATGGCTCGACGCGGTCGGGGGATGCACCGAAGCGTTCGGCCACGAAGCGGTAAAACTCCGGGTTACCCTGCAGTTGCGGGCAAGCCGGCCCGAACTGGCTGGCGTCCTGCACGCCCTGCCGCGGTTCGTGCGGAGCCGGCGGTCGCCAGCGACGCTCGCCGGTGGGCGGCGCGGCGAAAGGAATACCGCGAAAGACCGTGAGACCGGTTGCCGCGTCCAGCAGTTCACCGAGCAGGGTCTCGCCGCCGGCAACCACCCGCGCAGGCGGCGCAGACACCACGATGCGCGCCTGCTCACTCCCCTGCTGAGCGCTGCAACCACTGTCAATGACGATGGCCAGGCCAAACGCCGCCAGCAGGATAAATCTGCCAAGTGTTCGCACCGCTCGTCTCTCCGCCATCGCCTGTATTCGGCTCGAACATGATAAGCGAGCATTGTCGAAGCCCTCAACAAGGGGCCGGACCAAGTCTCCGGATCAGCCCGGCCCGATCGCAATTGCTTGATCTGGGTCGATGCCCATGCGGTCTTGTGTGTATTAAATTGGTACTGTTTAGCGGTCTAATTCCAGGCACCTTTGTTTTGTCGATCGTATTTGAAGCCGAACCAGGTTGCCGCTGGTCACCTGTCAGACCCTGCTTTGATGGCGGCAGCGCAGGCAGATCGCGAGGTGAAAAGTCTGCTTCGTGGCTGCGCCAGAATTCGGGAGGAAATAACCATGACCTGTTCTATCAAACGTGTGTTCACGCTGGCGGTCGCGCTAGGACTGGCCCTGAGCCTGAAACCTGCCATTGGCCAGGAGTACACCGGCGAACTCGGCATCGATGCCGAGGACGTTAGCCTCGGCCAGCCGGAGTATTCGCCCTATCTGCACCAGAGTTACCCCAACCGGGTGCTGTGGGGCGATACCCACCTGCATACAGCCTATTCCACCGACGCCGGCATGATCGGCAACTTCCTCGGCCCCGAGGACGCCTACCGCTTCGCCCGCGGCGAAACCGTCAGGGCCTCGGCCGGGCAGCGCGCCCGGCTGATACGCCCGCTCGACTTCCTGGTGGTCGCCGACCACTCCGAGAACCTGGGCCTGGCCGCCCTGATCAGCGAGTCGAATCCCGAGCTGCTGAAGTCTCCCTGGGGCAGGAAAGTCCACGACCTGGTCAAGGCGGGCGAGTTGATGGTCGCCTATGGCGAATGGGGCGCGAAAATGGCCGCGCGCGAGGACCCGCTCGACAACGACGAACTCGCGCGCTCGATGTGGAACCGCATCGTGGACGCCGCTGAGCGCTTCAATCAACCGGGTGTGTTCACCGCGCTGCACGGCTTCGAGTGGACGTCTTCCTACGAAGCCAATAACCTGCACCGCGTCGTCATCTTTCGCGACGGGGCGGACAAGGTGCGGGACCTGATCCCGTTTTCCAATTACGACGGCGTCGATCCGGAAGACCTCTGGCGTTGGCTGCAGGCTTACGAGCGCGAGCACGCGGGACGCGTCCTGGCCATCCCGCACAATGGCAACCTGTCCAACGGACTGATGTTCGACGACAGGACGCTCGACGGCAACAAGCTGAGCCGCGATTACGCGGAGCGCCGGTCCCTGTGGGAGCCGCTGTACGAAGTGACTCAAATCAAGGGCGATGGGGAAACGCACCCCACCCTGTCGCCGAACGACGAGTTCGCCGACTACTACCGCTGGGACCGCGGTAATTTCGGGCTGTATGGCAAGAAGCCTGACATGCTGCCCCGCGAGTACGCCCGCCAGGCGCTGATGCGTGGCCTGCAGTACGAGGCAAAGCTCGGCGCCAACCCCTTCAAGTTCGGCATGATCGGTTCGACCGACAGCCACACCTCGTTGGCGACCACGCGCGAGGAGAACTTCTTCGGCAAGGCGACCCCAATCGAGCCCGGCACCGGCGAAAACCGCTACATGGAAAAGATCACCGGCGTCATACCCTCGCTGGATGGGTCCGATCCCGGCATGCGGCACTACCAGGCGCTGGCCTCGGGCCTGGCCGCCGTGTGGTCGCGCGAAAACACGCGCGAATCGCTCTGGGACGCCATGAAACGGCGCGAAGTGTATGCGACGACCGGCACCCGCATGACGGTCCGCGTGTTCGGCGGCTGGCAGTTCACGGAGCGGGATGTCGCGCGGCCGGACTTCGCCGTGCACGGCTACGCCAACGGTGTGCCCATGGGCGCAGACTTGAGCGTGGTTCCTGACGGGCAGGCACCCACCCTGGTCATCCGCGCCCTGCGCGACCCGGACGGCGCCAACCTCGACCGCATCCAGGTGGTGAAGGGCTGGCTCGATGCGCAGGAAGGACTCCGGGAACGGATCTACGACGTCGCCTGCTCGGACGGCCGCACGATTCGGGAAGGCCACTGCGAGCGAGCGGTCGGCAGCACCGTGGATATCGAGACGACGACCTACAGCAACGACATCGGCGACGCCCTGCTGGGCGGCTTCTGGAAGGATCCGGATTTCGACCCCGCCGAGCGGGCTTTCTACTACATCCGCGTGCTGGAAATTCCAACGCCCAGCTGGCTGGCCTACGACAAGGCGTTTTTTGGCGAGGTCGCGGAACTGCCGGCAGACGCCGTCATGGTCCAGCAGGAGCGCGCCTACACTTCACCCATTTGGTACACCCCCTGAGTGCATAAAGGAGTCTCAACCATGAAACGCACCCTACTCACACTGATCACTGTCCTGGCCGCATTGTTCGGCACAGCGGCCTACGCCGCCGCCACTGTGCAGGAGTGCCAGGAAACGATGGGCAAATTCAAACAGCTGGGCAATGTGTCCGAGTTGCTGGCCCAGGCTTACGGCTACGCCGTGCTGCCAACCATCGGCAAAGGCGGCATGGGGGTCGGCGGCGCCGGCGGGACCGGCTGCGTGTTCGCCGGCGGCAAGCACACCGGCAACGTCTCGATGGGCCAGGTGACCATCGGCTGGCAGCTGGGCGGACAGGCTTACAGCCAGCTCGTCCTGTTCAAGACTGCCGATATCTAC
>JAPHSB010000349.1 GCA_026193295.1 Lysobacterales bacterium | reverse complement strand
TTACTGCAGCGAAGCGGTCGCCCAGCACGTCATGACTCTGATCCCATCTTTCCCTCGCCAGAAAAACGGTGGGTGATCTCTTCTTCCACCGGTATGTCCGGAGGCAACTGCAGAAAGAAGCCTTGCTTCTCGAAGTGCTCAAGTACCTGCATTGCATCCGCCCGGGCCAGCCGCCGGTTCTCGCTCAGGTTCAGGGTCATCACGAAGCACGGCTCTCCGAACGCTTCCTGCAATTCTGGCGGCAGGTCTTCAAACACCTGACCCTGTGCCAGGTAGAGGTAGGTCTCGGCTTTCTTGCCGGATCGGAAGATGGTGCAAAGGGCCATTGTCTCTCTTTCGCGCCTGGAGTCCTGGCAGTATAGCTTTTCGTTGGGATGGAATATTCGGCTATTCTTGGTCCATGCAGCAATTCCGCTACAAGGCCTTTATCAGCTACAGCCACCGGGACAGGAAATGGGGCGCCTGGCTGCAGCGTGCGCTCGAGTCATACCGTGTTCCAAAGCGGCTGGTGGAATCCCCTGGGGTCTTCGGCCCGATTCCGCGGCGCCTGGCGCCGGTATTCCGTGACCGCGAGGACCTGTCGTCGGCGTCCGACCTCAGTGCATCGGTCAAGGAGTCGCTCGAGGCATCGGAATCGCTGATCGTCATTTGCTCGCCGGCCGCGGCGCAATCCGACTGGGTCAGTGAGGAAGTCAGGTATTTTCAGAGTCTGGGACGCCAGGACAGGGTTTTCGCCTTGATCGTCGATGGTGACCCGCAGGCAGAGAATCCGGCACAGCAGTGTTTTCCCTCCGCGCTGACGGTCAACCCGGATGGCTCGCAACGCGAGCCACTGGCTGCTGATGTGCGTCAGTGGGGTGATGGGAAGCTGCTGGCGAAGTTGAAGCTCATTGCTGGCATCCTGGGCATACGCCTGGACGAACTTCGACGCCGCGACATGCAGCGTCGCCAACGGCTCTGGATGCTCTCGATGGGCGGCGCCATGGGGGTGGCGCTGGTCATGACGGTACTGGCCGTGATGGCCATCACCGCGCGCCACGCCGCCGAAAATCGCCGGGAACATGCCGAGGAACTTGTTGGATACATGGTTGGCGACCTCAAGAGCAAGCTGGACGAGGTGGGAAGGCTGGATATTCTGGAGGGCATGGGTGGCAAGGTAGGTGAGTACCTGCAGACCCTGGATCCCAACGAGGTGACAGACGAGTCATTGATTCAGCAGGCCAAGGTGTGGCGGCAACTCGGCGAGGTGAGTATGGACCAGGCCGACTTACACGGTGCCCTCAAGGCATTCGGTACGTCACGCGACATCCTGCAGGAACTGCATCGCCGGAACCCGGACCAGGCCCAGTTCGTTTTTGAACTGGGCAATGCCGAATTCTGGGTAGGCTACGTACACATGGAGACCGGGGATTTCGTCAAGGCCGAGCGAGCCATGAACAACTACCTGGCATGGGCCTACCGCTTGAACGAACTGGAACCCGGCAAACCGGAATGGCTAATGGAGAAGTCCTACGCGCACAGCAACCTGGCCGCCTTGATCATCCGCGAGGGCGGTGGCGAGGTCGAGTCGGCATTGGTGCACATCCAGCAGGCGGGCGAAATTATCCGACAGGTCATTGAACTCGCCCCGGACAATTCCAATTACCTTAGCGAATACGGCGAACACATGGCCTGGCTCGCCGACACCCGATTACTGGCGTGCGATCTCGGAAATGCGCTGAAAGCACGCCAGAAAAATGTGGAAATTGCGGGGAGATTGGTGGAAAGATCCCCGGGCAACACGCACTACAGAAGCCGTTACGCCTACTCACTTACCGGGCTCGCCAAAGTGGCTTCGCAGGTTGGCCTTTTGGAGATGGCGATAGAGAACCTGACCACGGGAAGAGACATTCTGGGCCAACTGTCGCTGACGGATCCGAGCAATGTCGATCTGCGTTTCGGATACCTGGAGCGTGAATTCGAGATCGCAGAATTGCTGGCCGAGCAGGATGACCTGGCGGAAGCGGCTGTCCGTTTGGATGGTGTCAGCCAGGCGTTCCGTGGGGTAATGCAGGCCGAAGACTTCTCGAATCAGCGGCGCCACGACACTTGGGTCAACTTCTTGTTGACCCGTTCGGATGTGGCCTGGCGTAGCGGTGACCAGGCTACCGCGGGGGGAAACATGGCCGAGGCCGTCACCAATCTCAACCGCATGCTGGAAAAGGCTGGCGGAGGGAAGTCATTCATGGAAACCCTTTTACGGGCACGCTTTCTGTTCTGGCAGCAGGAGGGACGCGATCTGTTTTCGGAAGGTCAGTTTGCGGAGCTCGAGGTATCATACGACGTTGCTGATCGGACATGCTCGTCCAAAGCAAACCAGGTCAGACAGGCTATACTGACGGGCAACGACAGCGCCGCCACACGGATAACTGCCGTATTGCTCGGAAGCGGCTATTATGAGCCGGGTTTCATTCGTGTATGCACACAGTATCGGCTTTGCCAGTGAGTGCTTTGATACCCCCGTCTCCACTGGAGAAGTGCATTTAAGTTTAACCAGTACTATATAACGAGGAAAATTTTAATGAAAAACGTGTCCAATATAATTCGTAACAGAACAATATCGACTGTATTGGCGCTGTGGGCGCTTGTTGCCTGTGATGTTCTGTTGGCTGATGACAAGCACATTGATGTCACGGTAAGCGGCAACAAGCTCATATTCCTGAACTCCGAGTGTCCGGAGCGGCCAGGAGAGCTCGGATGCGTCATGGCAGAGTACGGCAATTCGCCCATGATCAGTTGGGAGTTGACTGGAATGGGAAGCGAGCAGTGGCAGTTCAGTGGGTTGAGTTTCAATCCGACACCTTTGCAGGACTGCACGGTGGAGGATTTTGGTCTGTCGGAGGCCGACCGTCAAAGCGGCACGGCATCCACGGCGCAAATCGTCGCCAATGGGAAAAGACTGCAAATCCGGGATCATAACCGCAACCAGTGTATTACGCAGTATACGTTGTCGGCTGTGTCGTCTGAGGGCACTTACATCGACTCCGATCCGGTCGTCGACAATCGTGGCGGCGGGCGCCACTAAGCGATACCCCGCGCGGCCTTGATGGGGGCTATGCTTGAAGAAGCAATGCGGCTTTGCGTTGGCGTCGCCGGGCACCGCGATCTGCTCGCGAGTGAAAGTGACGCCATCGAGGCGCGCGTTGAGTCTTTTTTCCGTAAACTCGCCGGGGAATTTCCGGACCTCCCGCTGGAATTGCTGACGCCGCTCGCCGAGGGAAGCGATCAGCTGGCTGCCCGTGTGGCGTTGCGCATGGGCCTGCCGATCGTGGCGGTTCTGCCAATGGAGCGGAGCGAGTACGAGAAGGATTTCGAAGATTCCGAAGGGCTGGCCGAATTCCGTGCACTGCTCGAACGGGCTGAGCAGGTCATCTCCTTGCCGCCCGCACCGGGTAACGGCAACCCTCCCTTTACCGGCGAGGCGCGTAACGTTCAGTATGCCCAACTCGGTGTGTTCCTCTCCAATCACTGCCAGGTTCTGCTCGCATTATGGGACGGTAAGGTGGGCAGCCGGCTCGGCGGCACGGGGCAGGTTGTGCAGTTTCACCTGACCGCCGTGATGCCAGGTTTCGAAGCGGATTCGACGCCCGCGAGTCTGCTGGCGGACAATGAAAACGACCTGGTACATCACATTGTGTGTTCCCGGGACCGGTCGGACGGCACACCGGCTCCCGGATTGGAGCCTCTGCAAGCCGCCTGGTTCAGCAGCCGGGACGACGGAGCGCGAACGGCTGACATTCCCGATGACTACCGCGTGCTGCTGGATCGCCTGCAGCGTTTTGCGCGTGACTGGACTGATAAGCAAGAGGCTGTCGACCGATACAGTGCCGGACTGCTCGGTGACGCGCCGGATCTTCCGTTGCCAAGTGGTTCGGCGCTAACGGATCGTTTGTTTCAGGCCGCCGATAGCCTCGCCATTCACTACCAGCGCCGCGTGCACAATGGTCTTCGAGCCATTCATCTACTGGCCGTGTTAATGGGGCTGGAGTTCATCATATATGCTGAATTTGACGGCCCAAATTACATGGTCCTCATATTCCTTGCCCTGTTTTTCTCTGGCGTCATAGTGAATCAGATTGGAGAAAGACACGAGTGGCACCGCAAGTACCTGGATTACCGGGCGCTGGCGGAGGGCTTGCGGGTGCAGTTTTACTGGAACCTTGCCGGCGTGGTGGAGGCCGGTTCAGCGGAGTTCGCCTACGACAATTTTCTGCAGCAGCAGGATGTGGACCTGGGGTGGATCCGGCACGTCATGCGGCGGGCGAGCCTCTACCGGCTGCGCGGTGAATACCCCGACCCCCGCTGGGTTCCATGGGTCATCAGCGATTGGGTCGGCGAGCCGGCAGCCAGCCAGGGTCAACTCGCCTACTACGCTCGCAAGGAACAGGAGAACGCGGCACGCTATCGCCGCACCAGCCGGCTCGGCAGCCTCTCATTGTGGACCGGAATCAGCCTTGCGCTGCTGTTGCTGTTGATGGGCGGGGCGGGCAATGCCGGCGTGCGGCAGATGCTGCTGATCCTGATGGGCGTATTACCGCTGATCGCAGGCGTCTGGGACGCCTACAGCCACAAGCGGGCTGAAAAGGAGTTGATCAAACAGTACGCGTTCATGGGCCGCGTATTTGCCAAAGCGCACAAGCTGCTCCATGCGAGCGCAGACATCGATTTTCAGCGACTCGTGCTCAAGGCCCTCGGCCAGGCCGCGCTGGACGAGGGCGCCGAATGGCTGCTGATGCATCGTGAACGACCGCTGGAGCACGGCGGCCTGTAGGACCGAATTCATTCGGGAAATGTAGGAGGCCGCATTGCGGCCGAATTCGCGCGCAAGGCGCGCTCCCACAGCCAAAAAATCCCGAACAATCATTCCCGAATAAATTCGGTCCTACGGTTCCGGGATAACCAGCTTCTGGCCCGGGAAAATGCGGTCCGGATTCTCGAGCAAGTCGGTATTCGCCTCGAAAATTTTCATGTACTGCGAGCCGTTGCCGTACATGCGTTCAGCGATTTTCCACAGCGTGTCGCCCGAAACGACCGTGTAAGTCCGGGCCTCGCCTTCCCCGGACGCGGCGGGCTCGACGGGTTTCTTGGGCTCGGGCGGTTCTGCAGTGGAGGCAGGCTCGACTGCGGGTGCCGGTGCAGAAACGGACATCTCATCCTGCACGCTATTGATCCCTGGTATGCCCGAAAGTACATCGAGAATTTTCTGGCGGTCGGCCTCGCTGGCGATGTTGCCCTTTACCGTGATTTCAGCGTTCCCGAAAGTGAATTTGAGCCCACTCGAATCCAGCCCGGCTTCGCGCAACAACTGGCTGGGCGCGGTCGTGACGTCAGCCGCCGGCTCCGACTTGCTGAACGTGTTCTTGATCGAATCGAATAGTCCCATGTCGTTCTCCTGTAACCTCGCGGGGATTATACAGGGAACGGCTGTTGTATCAGCAACGCCGCGACTCCGCGGCTAACGGTTCATCCGGTTCTCGATCAGTTGTTCGACGACGGCGGGCTCCGCCAGGGTCGATGTGTCGCCCAGGTTGCCGTAGTCATTGGCGGCAATCTTGCGCAGGATACGGCGCATGATCTTGCCGGACCGCGTTTTGGGCAGGCCGGGCGCCCATTGCAGCATATCGGGCGTGGCGATCGGGCCGATCTCCTTGCGTACCCACTGCCGCAACTCTGCCCGCAATTCGTCAGACGGTTCACGCCCCACGACCAGAGTCACGTAGGCATAAATGCCCTCACCCTTGATGTCGTGGGGGTAGCCGACCACGGCTGCCTCCGACACGGCTTCGTGCGCCACCAGCGCGCTCTCGATTTCAGCCGTGCCGAGGCGATGACCCGATACATTGAGCACGTCGTCCACGCGGCCGGTGATCCAATAGTAACCGTCTTCATCGCGCCGCGAGCCGTCGCCGGTGAAGTAGTTCCCGGGGATAGTTGAGAAATAGGTATCGACGAAACGCTGATGATCACCGTACACGGTGCGCATCTGTCCGGGCCAGCTGTCCTTGATGACCAACAGCCCGGATTCGGCACCTTCTTCCGGTAGTGCGTTGCCTTTCTCATCGTACAGGGCCGGCTGGATGCCTGGCAGCGGCTTGGTCGCCGAACCGGGTTTCAGTGGAGTCGCGCCCGGCAGCGGACTGATCAGAATGCCACCGGTTTCGGTCTGCCACCAGGTGTCGACGATCGGGCAGCGACCGTCACCGACCACGTTGTAGTACCAGCCCCAGGCTTCCGGGTTGATCGGTTCGCCAACGGTGCCGAGCAACTTGAGGGATGCTCTCGAAGTGGACTTCACCGGCTCGTCCCCTTCGCGCATCAGCGCGCGGATCGCGGTGGGCGCGGTGTAGCAGATGTTGACCTGGTGCTTGTCACACACCTCCCAGAAGCGGCTTGGGCTCGGATAGTTGGGTACGCCTTCGAACATCATCGTGATCGCGCCGTTCGCCAGCGGGCCATAGACGATGTAGCTGTGGCCGGTCACCCAACCCACATCGGCGGTGCACCAGTAGATGTCGCCATCGTGGTAATCGAAGACAATTTCGTGCGTGTAGGATGCGTAAACGAGATAGCCTCCGGTGGTGTGCAACACGCCCTTGGGTTTGCCGGTTGAGCCGGAGGTATAGAGGATGAACAGGGGGTCCTCGGCGTTCATCTCCTCTGCCGGGCAGTCGTCCGCCACGGTGTCGGCTTCCTTGTGGTACCAGAAGTCACGGCCATCCTGCCAGCCGACGTCGCCGCCGGTATTGCGCACCACCAGAACCGACTCGAGGCTGTCCATGACGCCCTTTATCTTGCAGGCGGCATCCACATTGCTTTTCAGCGGCACCTTGCGCCCGCCGCGCAGTCCTTCGTCGGCAGTGATAACGACATTGGATTTGCAGTCGATGATGCGGCCGGCCAGGGCATCCGGGGAAAAACCGCCGAACACCACCGAATGCACGGCGCCAATGCGTGCGCAAGCGAGCATGGACACGGCCGCTTCCGGAATCATCGGCATGTAGATCGTAATCCGGTCACCTTTCTTTACGCCGAGCTTCTTGAGCACGTTGGCCATCTGGCACACACGCCGATGCAGCTGGCGATACGTTATCGTCTCGTCGCGCGCAGGGTCATCACCCTCCCACAGGATCGCGGTCTGATCGCCGCGCGTCTCGAGGTGGCGGTCGAGGCAGTTGTAACTGGCATTGAGCACACCGTCTTCGTACCAGCGGATATGCAGATCCGAACGGTCGAAGGAAACGTCCTTGATCCGCGTAGGAAAGCGGATCCAGTCCAGCCGTTTCGCGACATCCGCCCAGAAGGCTTCATTGTTCTCGACCGATTCGGCGTAGATACGCTCGTATTGTGCCGCGTCGACGCGGGCTTTTGCCTTGAAGGATGGAGGAACGGGGTATGTAGTGCTCATGTCATGACCTTTTTCGTGGTTAGTCGTTGCCGGTATTCTAGCGACGGCAAGCCTGACGTTCATTGCTCCTGATCATCTGCCGCCGGTTTGCGTCCGTCGTGCAGTGGGCGTGGGTCTATAATCCACGGAGCATTCAATACCTGGAGGCGAGCATGAGACTCACCTGGCTGGCCATAGCCGCCCTGTTCACCGCATTTTATGGCAATTCGGCGGCGGCTCAACCCGACGATGGTCGTATCAAGGTCGGGTTGGCGCTGAGCGGTGGCGGCGCCCGCGGCGGAGCCCACGTGGGTGTTCTGAAAGCCCTGGAAGAACTGAACGTGCCAATTGATTACATTGCGGGCACCAGCATGGGGGCCATTATCGGTGGATTCTACGCTGCGGGTTACAGCGCCGATGAAATCGAACAGATCATGGACGAGATGGACTGGGACCGTGCCCTGTCGGACAATCCCGATCGCAGCGACCGGACCATGCGCAAGAAAGAGGTCGAGGCGGAGTTCCTGATCCCTTATCGAGTGGGTTACAACAACGGCCGTTTCCAGGCGGCGCTGGGGGCCATCCAGGGCCAGCACCTCGACCAGGTATTTCAGCGGATACTGCAGCCCGCCGCGACAGCGCACTCGTTTGACCAACTACCGATCCCGTTCCGCGCCATCGCCACCGACCTCGTTACCGGTGAGGCGGTGGTCCTGTCCCAGGGCAGTCTGGCGGACACGTTACGCGCCAGCATGTCGGTGCCGGGTGTGTTCGCCCCTGTGAGGATAGACGGCCGCATCCTGGTCGATGGGGGTATGGCGAATAACATGCCGGTAGATGTGGTGCGGGAGATGGGCGCCGATGTCGTGATCGCCGTGGATATATCGAGCCAGTTGCTGAAGGAAGAGCAACTTACCTCGGTTCTCAGCGTCACTGAGCAGTTGACGAATTTCCTGACCCGCCGCACTACGCAGCAACAGATCGAGTCGCTCGGCTCGAACGATGTCCTGATCGTGCCGGCGCTCGGCGAATTCAGCGCCGCCGACTTCAAGGATGCCGGCGACATCATCCCGTTGGGCTATCAGGCCACCATGGAGCTTCACGACAAGCTGCTCGTGTTTGCAGAACAAGAACGGGCCAGGGATCCTGTGCCGGCTGAGCAGCTCGCAGAGCGCCCCGAGCGGGATCCCGCAACATACCTGGTGAGCTTCGTCGACATCTCGAACAATTCGGTACTCAACGATGAAATCATTCGCTCGCGCCTGGCCGTGCAACCGGGCGAAGCCCTCGATCTGGATGCGCTCGACCGCAGTGTCGACCGCATCTACAGTCTCGACGTATTCGAATCGGTGACCTATGACCTGGTGGAAAACAGTGCAGGAGAACACGGGATTCTCATAAGTGCCACGGCCCGAAAATGGGGCCCAAACTACCTGCAATTCGGACTCGAGCTCTCCAATGACTTCACCGGCAACAGCGACTTCAAAATCGGAGCGGGATACACGCGCAACGCGCTCAATTCGCTGGGTGGCGAAATGCGGGTGATCGCTTCAATGGGCAGGGAAGACCAGCTGCGATTCGACTTTTACCAACCGGTCGATCTCGGCGCCAATTGGTTCGTCAACTCCCAGCTCGGCTGGAAGCGGCAGAACTACAATCTTTGGCTCGGAGACGTGCGCTTGGCCGAGTATGAAATCTATGGTTGGGCCGCAAAACTCGGGGTCGGGCGCAACTTTGGCACCACGCACCAGCTTCGAACGGATTACCGATACGGAGGTGGGCGAACGGAGCTGATCACCGGCACGCCGATTCCGGAGATTCGTAGCCGGATCGATATCGGCGAATTGTCTCTGAGCTACAGGCACGACAGCCTGGACAGCCTGTATTTTCCAACTTCAGGCATGGCCCACGAACTGACCTACCACTTTGCCGACACCGCGATTGGGGCCGGCCTCGATTATCAACAGATCAGCGGCTCCGGGACCTTGTCGGGATCGTGGGGCAAGAACACTGCGTCACTCAACTATTCGCTGGGTTACAGTTTTGATGACAGCGCGCCGTTGGAGAGTTGGTATCAACTGGGAGGTTTTGGCCGGCTGTCCGGCCTGGCGCCCAACCAACTGTCCGGGCGCCAGGCGGCATTGGCTACGCTGGCCCTGTACCGCCGCCTGAACGAGATACAATTTCTACCGGCCTACACCGGTCTGACGCTTGAAGCGGGAAATGTGTGGAACTACGGGCGCGACGCCGCTCTCGACGACCTGCGTTTTTCGGCCAGCCTGTTCATCGGTGCGGAATCACCGATCGGGCCACTTTATTTTGCGGTGGGCCACAGCGACAGCCATGATACGGCCGTTTACTTCTATGTCGGCCACCCGTTCCACGGCAGCCAGATTGACTAGACTGGGGCGAATAGACTCCAATTTACGGGATGCCGGTGGCAAAAAATGTCCTGCGCCCTAAGATAAAAGTACGCGCTACGCTTCAACGCCAAACAGGAGAAATCGTCATGTCCGTCGCCCGAGTTACTGAAATCATAGCCTCCTCCAAGGAATCGTTCGAAGATGCTACCCGGCAGGGCCTGAAACGCGCCAGCAAAACCCTGAAAAATGTGCGGGGCGCGTGGGTCGAAGGGCAGAAAGTGGAGTGCGACTCCACCGGTCACATCACCGAATACCGCGTGATCCTGAAAGTCACGTTTGTTCTTCAGGATTAGCCGCGATGCCGGCCCGCGACGTTGCAGGCCATCCAGGCGTCGAGTTTAGCGTCTCCAGGTCATGCCGGGTCGCCAGCCCCACTTGTATAAAAGGCCTGCGCCGAAGATCATGCCACCGAGGTGCGCGAAATGCGCGATGCCGGGCATGGAACGCGTGAAGCCCAGCAGCAGTTCGATGCCGCCGTAGATCAGCACGAACCACTTGGCCTTGATCGGAACCGGGAAAAACAACAGGAAAATACGGTTGTCCGGCCACATTGCGCCGTACGCCAGCAACAGGCCGAATACGCCGCCGGACGCGCCGATGGTGGGATAGACGCCACCCTCGAACACTTGCACAAGCAATTGCATGACTGCCGCGCCGACCACGCAGACCGTAAAGTAGAGCGCGAAGCGCTGGCTGCCCCACGATTGCTCCAGCGGCGTACCGAACATCCAGACCGCGAACATGTTGAAGAACAGGTGATTGAAGCTGCCGTGCAAAAAGGCATAGCTGAGGAGCTGCCAGGGCGTGAAGTAGCCGCTTTCGAGCGGCCACAGCGCCAGGGCCAGCGGCTGGAACCGCGTCAGGTAAGCGATGGCGCAGACCAGGATGATGCCGAACGACACCGGCGTGGCCGAGAGCGGTGAACGGGCGGGCAGGTTGTATCTCTGGTTCAATGGCAAGACTCCTTTGGGTGCCGTTCATATTACAATAGCGTCTGCTTAACACCCAGCCGGTAAATCGGTTAGCAATGGAGCGAAAAGTGGAAACCCCGCCCAGCCAGGCGCCCGAACACATCAAGCGAGTGACGGTGTACGCCTCGTCCAGCAATGCGCTGGCCGCGTCCTATTACGATGCGGCAGCCCGCCTGGGCGCCGTGTTGGGCCGGGCCGGTCTCGACATCGTCTACGGCGGTGGCGGCGTAGGCCTGATGCGGGCGATGGCCGACCAGGCACTGGCCGCCGGGGCGCATGTCCATGGCGTGATCCCCCACTTCCTGAATACGGTCGAGCACGGGCACAAGAGCCTCAGCCGGCTCGAAGTGGTGGCGGACATGCGGGAGCGCAAACAGCGCATGATGGCTGATTCCCACGCGGTTATTTCGCTGCCCGGCGGCAGCGGAACCTTTGAAGAGCTGCTCGAGGCACTGACCCTCAAACGCCTGGGCCTGTTCACCGGGCCCGTCGTGTTGGTCAACACCAATGGATATTTCGACCGCTTCGTCGGTTTCCTGCAGCACAGTGTCCGGGAGCGCTTCATGTCCGAGCAGCATCTCCTGATGTGGTCGGTAGTGCAGGAGCCCGAGGGGGTGTTGGAAGCCATGCATTCAGCTTACGCATGGAGCAGCGACGCGCGCGAATTCGCGGCGGTCCGGGCTTAGCGCGTGAAGACTCCTGCCCCAGTGGAACCCCGCCGCGTACCGGCCGCGCACGGCATGGCCTGGCTGGTCCAAACCTTGTCGCTGCTGCGCCGACAGGCCGGTCGCCTGTTGTTTATCGCACTGCTGATGCAGCTGGTCCTGGGTCTGACCCAAATCCCCCTGATCGGACTGCTGGTCGTTCTCTCCGTACCCGGCCTCAGCGCCGGTTTACTCGAAGCTTTCCATGTCGCGGCGGCCGGTGGGCGGCCGGCTCTGCGAACATTGTTCGTGCCGCTGGCGTCCGGAACCCACAATGGGCGGCTGCTGGCGTTGGGTGCTTTGGTGTTCGCTGTGGGCATTGTCAGCATGTCCTTGTTGCTGTCGGGCAGCGGCGAACTGATGGACCCGGCGCTGTTGGAGCAGATTGAACGGGGCGACCTCGACGCCATTGCGTCCATCAACCAGGAAGCGCTTGGACAGATGGCCCTGGCCTTTCTGCTCGGTGTGTCCATCAGCGGCACCATCAGTTACTTCGCGATCCCGTTAATCTGGTTTCGCCAATTCAAGCTTGGCGCCGCGCTGGTTACGGGCTTGCGCGCGCTGTTCATCAACTGGCTGCCCTTCCTCGTGCTTGGCCTGGGCTTGCTGCTTGTAGTGCTGCCGGTTGCCGTCATCATCGGCATCCTGTTCAGCGTGGCCGGATCCGGCAGCTTGCTGACGGGCATCGTGATGGGGCTGATCATGGTTCTGCTGCTGCTGTTCCAGCTGCTGCTGTTCGGCACGCAGTATTGCGCTTTCAGGGACATATTCGGGTTGGCGGCCGAAGCGGAGCCGCCGGTGCACAGCGACAATCAGCTGCTCGCCTGATCCGCCGGTTCTTTCGCCTTTGTTCTGCGGTGGGGCAACAAGATCCGCGCCATCAAGACTCCGGCCTCGAACAGCAACCACATCGGCAATGCCAGCAGTGTCTGCGAGATCACGTCG
Source organism: Lysobacterales bacterium (assembly GCA_026193295.1). Lineage (GTDB taxonomy): Bacteria > Pseudomonadota > Gammaproteobacteria > Xanthomonadales > SZUA-36 > CALKKN01. Next base: position 3,954 of record JAPHSB010000349.1, on the reverse strand, counting down.
GGTGGCGTCAGCATCATCCCCAATGCAAACGCGCCGACCAGGACGTAACCGCGGGCCTTGGTGAGCTGGTCGATGGTGGTCACGCCCGTCGCCACCAGGATGATGGTCGCGATCGGTACCTCGAAAGTGACGCCGAAAGCCAGGAACAGCGTCATCACGAAATCCAGGTACTTGCTGATGTCGGTCATCACGGTTACGCCTTCCGGAGCGACTCGAGTGAAGAAACCGAAGACCAGCGGAAATACGACGAAATAGGCGAAGGCGCATCCCGCGTAAAACAGGAATACGCTGGAGTAAAGCAGCGGCCGCGCAAGGCGCTTCTCTTCCCGGTAGAGTGCCGGCGCCACGAAGGCCCAGAGCTGGTAGAGCACAATCGGGATCGCCAGGATGAAAGACAACAGCAGAGCCAGCTTGAACGGCGTCAGAAACGGCGACGCCACATCGATGGCGATCATGGTGCTGCCTTCCGGCAGGACGGCCATCAGCGGCGCCGACAGCCACGCGTAGAGTTTGCGGGCAAAGGGCAGCAGCGCGAGCAGGATGACCAGGATGGCGAGGCAGGCCTTGAGCAGGCGGCTACGCAGTTCAACGAGGTGTTCGAGGAAACTCAGTTCCTGGTCGCTGGAATTAGCTTCCGCCATCATTCACATCCGGCTTGGCGGCCGGTTCGGGGGGTGACGGGCTGGGCTTGCTGACGGGGTTCACGCCGGATTTGACGTCGTCGATCGTCGTCTTGAGCTCTTTTTCGAAGTGACGGAGCGGTTCTTTCAATTCCTCGGCGCGCATTTCGGCCTCGATTGTGCGCTTGAGGCTGAGCCAGCTGCCACGGGCTTTTCGAGCCATTCCGCCCAGCGTCCTGGCGACCTTGGGCAACCGCTCCGGGCCGAGCACGAGCAGGCCCACCAGGGACAATAGCAGCAGTTCTGCGAATCCAACGTCAAACATGGTGGTGTCGCGCCATCGAGCCGGTCAGCGACTACTCAGCTCAGGCTGAGGATTCCTTTTTCTTGGCGGGTTCTTCACTTGCGGATTTCGCCGGCTGATCGGATGACAGCTGATCCGGCTCCAGCATCTCTTCCTTGACGTCGTCCATGCCCTTGCGAAAGCCCTTGACCGCGGCGCCCAGGTCACTGCCCATGTTACGCAGCCGCTTGGTGCCAAAGACCAGGACGACGATGAGCAGCAGTATCAGTAACTGCCACATGCTGATTCCACCGATACCCATGTTTTTGCTCCGTGATGCGGTTCTACGCGAAGTTTACCGCAAACCGCGCGCCAGGGTAGCGCGGCCGCGTCGGGACGAGATCAGACGCGGCGTACCGCCAGCAGGCCGGTCAGCAGCAGCAGGATTGACGCGATGGCCAGCCCGACGCGGTCCATTGGCGGCACGCTGCGGACATCATCGATCTGCTGGGGCGGCGCTGGCGGTGGCGGCGGGGGCGGGGGTTCGACGTTGGAGTCGCAGCCGCCGGGTGGCGCAATGGCCAGGCTTTCGAAGCCCTCCTCGACCAGCGTTCTCACCGCGGATGCGGTGCCTTTGTCGGGGTCGATTTTCATGATCTGGCTGGGCCAGCCGAATTGCGCGCCCTCCGTGATGGCCCAGAGTTCACCAGCATCATCGAAAGAGAGCCCGCCTTGCAGGTAGGGGCCGGCCTGGCCGCCCAGTGGTCCGATTTCGCTGGCGACGCCGGTCGCCAGGTCGATTCTGTAGAGATTGGGGGTTTCCGTTTGGCCTTCGGAATTCGCGCCACTGCCGAGGCCGTAAAGCTGGACCGGCTTACCCCAGGCCGCTATCGCGCTGATTTTCACGGGGTTCAGGCTGCCCTCGGAGCCAATCAAGGTTGTGGAGCCGTCGAGTTCAAGGCGATAAAGCGACCCCCTCGCGATTGATGTGACGTAGAGGTTGCCGTCACAGGCGAAGGTCATGCCGAAATCATTTTGCCCGCCACTGGGCAAGCCGGCAATGAAGGCCTCGCTTTGCGTGTCTATCGCGGCTGTTGCCGGGTCCAGCGGAAACAGGGACCGGGTCTCGTCGTCGACGGCATACAAAGTATTGTCCGGTGCAAACGCCAGGCCTTCGACATCGATTTTCGGCGGGTTGATCGAAGCAATCCGGGTCTCGGTGCCGGTGCCGAGGTCAATACGATACAGGCTGTCGGCATTTCCGGTTGGGCTGTCAGAGTTTATGCTGTAGCCCACCGGCGCGGCCAACACCGACATGGAGATCGACGCCAGCAGAATGATCAGTGTGGTGGCCAGTTTCAGCATCAAGTTTTGCACCGGTGCAAACACCGGCCTCGTTCTGTCAACGCGGGAGCATCATGCTACCAGAAAAAAACTTTCAAAACAAAGTGTTAACATTCATTCTGGCAGACTGTTCGAGCCTGTTGCGTTTTGACGACATCGGCGAAATAGCAGGCGCCAGGGTTGTGACAATCCTATAGCGGTCAGTGCCGCGCTAAGGACCGGATTTTTTGGCGGTTATCGAGGCACGGCTACCAAAAGAGGCGGAATTGGGAGAAGATACGAAACCTTTTTGTGGTGTTTACGCCACAACGTGCCGGAACAAAAGATATGACCCAAATCAAGGATCAAGCGAGGACAGCAGGCGTTTTGATTGCCAATCTCGGCACGCCGGATGCGCCTGAGCGGAAACCCGTGGCCCGTTTTCTGCGCGAATTCCTTTCCGATCCCCGCGTCGTGGACCTGCCGCGCTTCCTGTGGTTGCCGCTGTTGAACCTGGTGATCATACCGCTGCGGGCGGGACGATCGGCAGCCGCCTACCGGGAAATCTGGTGGCCCGAGGGATCACCGCTGCTGGTCTTGACCGAGCGATTGGCGGAACGGCTTGCCGGCGTGTTGGATGGCCGGGCGCGGGTCGAGATCGGCATGCGCTATCGCGAACCTTCCATCCGCAAGGGCCTGAAACAGTTGCGGGAGAGCGGCGTCGACGAGGTGGTGGTGCTGCCCTTGTACCCACAGTTTTCCGGAACCACGACGGCTTCAATTTACGACGGTGTCGAACAAGCCCTGAGCGACCTGAACTGGCATCCGCGAGTGCACCGGGTCGAACGGTATTACGATCACCCGGCGTGGGTCGAGGCCATTGCCGGCAGCATCCGGGCCTACCGGGCGGAGCACGGGACCGCGGAGAAGTTGATATTCTCCCTGCACGGCATTCCCCAGCGCTACGTGCGACAAGGCGATCCGTATCAACGGGAATGCGAGGGGAGCGTCCGCGCCGTAGTGGAGGCCCTGGGGTTGACCGACGAGGAATGGCTCTTAACGTACCAGTCACGGGTGGGACGCGAACCCTGGCTGCAGCCCTACACGGACATCACGCTCGAGGAGCTTGCCAAATCAGGAGTCCGGCATGTGCAGGTTCTGTGTCCCGGCTTCGCAGTAGACTGCCTCGAAACCCTGGAGGAAATCGCCATGCAGAACCGCGAGCTGTTCGAGGAAGCCGGTGGTGAAAAGCTGGAGTACATTCCGGCGCTGAACGACGGAGATGCGCACGCGCGACTGATGGAGCGGCTGGTGATCGAAGCGCTGGCCGGGGGTCAGGGGTCAGAGTAAAAAGTCCTCTTTTGCACCGGGCGGAGTATTGCAGCTCCATGGGGAATTTTTACTCTGACCCCTTCAATCCCGTCACTCCGGTTTCCTTGCCGGCGCCTCGTACCACTTCTCCGGCGGAACCACTTTGGGAGCATCCGGATCCGCCTCGTAGGCCGGCGACATGATCTGCACGCCGTGCTCGTTGAACACATCCTGGATGTTCGCGTGCAGCGCGGAATATATGGCCGGCATCTTGTGTTCGTTCTCGCAGTAGGCGTTCAACTCGTAATTCACGGCAAAATCACCCAGCGTTTGCTGCAATACGAACGGTTGCGGGTCTTTCTTGAGGTCCTCGGTGCGTTCCGCCGCCAACAGCAGCATCGCCTCGACCTGCCGCCA
>JAPHSB010000366.1 GCA_026193295.1 Lysobacterales bacterium | reverse complement strand
TGCAGCCCCTGTTCGAGTTCTCCGGCGCTTGCTCCGGCTGCGGTGAAACGCCTTACCTGAAAATCATCACCCAGTTGTTCGGCGACCGGATGATGGTCGCCAACGCCACCGGCTGCTCATCGATCTACGGCGGCAACCTGCCGACGACACCCTGGAGCAAGAATCCGGACGGCCGTGGCCCGGCCTGGTCCAATTCGCTGTTCGAGGACAATGCCGAGTTCGGCATGGGCTTCCGCCTGTCGGCCAACCACCACCGCGGCCAGGCCGAGACCGCGCTGCAAGAATTGCGCGGCGAACTCGGCGACGAATTCGTCGACACCCTGATCGGTGCACCCCAGCAGAGTGAATCGCAGGTCCAGGCCCAGCGGGACCGCGTGGCCGAACTCAAGTACCGGCTTACACTGATCGATACGAAGGCTTCGCGGCATTTGCAGTCGATGGCCGACCACCTGGTGCGCCGCTCGGTGTGGATCGTCGGCGGCGACGGCTGGGCCTACGACATCGGCTCCAGCGGGCTGGACCATGCCCTGGCGTCGGGACTGGACATCAATATCCTGATCATGGATACCGAGGTTTACTCGAACACCGGTGGCCAGATGTCGAAATCCACCCCGTTGGGTGCCGTCGCCAAGTTCGCCGCCGGCGGCAAGACGATCGGCAAAAAGGACGTGGCCCAGCAGGCGATCGCCTACGGCAACGTCTACGTGGCCCGCATCGCGATGGGCGCCAACCCGCAACAGGCCTTGCAGGCGCTGCGCGAAGCCGAGGCTTACCCGGGCCCTTCGCTGATCATTGCTTACTCACATTGCATCGCCCACGGCATCGACATGGAGCAGGGCCTGCAGCAGCAAAAACGCGCGGTCGCCTCGGGCCACTGGCCGCTGATCCGCTACAACCCGGTAATCCGGGAAGCCGGCGGCATCCCGTTCACCCTGGATTGCCTGCGCCCCACCCTGTCTCTGCTCGACTACCGCAAACACGAGGGCCGCTTCCAGACCCTGGCGCAGACCAACAAGGAGGAAGCGGATCGCCTGATGGATATCGCCCAGAAAACGGCTTTCCTGCGCTGGGACGTGTACGAAAAGATGGCCGGCCGCAGCGCCGCCGACTTCCCGGCGGATCCCAGGCGCGAGTAGGACCGAATTCATTCGGGAAAACCATCGCGAACAATGTTCGCTCCTACGTGCGCCCCGACCACCCGTCGGACCGCATTCATTCGGGAACCGTAGGACCGAATTCATTCGGGAAGACCATCGCGAACGATGTTCGCTCCTACGTCCGCGAGCCATGGCCGCGTAGGACCGAATTCATTCGGGAAGACCATCGCGAACGATGTTCGCTCCTGCGTGCGTGGGCCATGGCCGCGTAGGACCGAATTCATTCGGGAAATGTAAAGCCGAAAAGCTCAAAAAAAACGCCGCCCGGTTGGGCGGCGTTTTTTAATATAACCGAGGGCTCAGTACTTGTCGTGGAAACCCTTGGCGAAATTGCTGAGGACTTCAACGGACTTGCCCTGGTGGCAGCGCTGGCAGACGAAATCCAGCGTGACCGCCGCTTTACCGTCGGTCAGCTTCACTTCGCTGCCATCCTCGGTGAACATGCTGACGCCGTTACGGGTATCGATATTGAAGATGTGGGTTCTGCGGTCACCCTGGTGCGGCCCGAGCGGTTGTGCGGCCAGCGTCGCGTAGGGCATGTGGCAATCCTCGCACTGGATGCCGGCCTCGCCCTTGAAGCTGGTGGCGTACTTCGCCGCCAGCTCGCTGTGGCAGTCGGCACACTGCTTCTTGATGCTGAACTCGGCCGGCTTGTGCGGGTTGTGGCAGCTCACGCAGGACAGGTTCGCGTGGGCGCCAGCCTTGAACTCGCTGTACTGGCCTTCCGAGCGGATGAAACCGTCGACGGCCTCGATGCCGTCGGTGTCGGGGTGCTTGTGGCAGGTGCCGCAGGCCTCGGCCGACTGGTCGACCGCCATGGTGCCGCCCGGCCCGTGGCAGACTTCGCACTGCACGCCGGCGAATTTGAACGAACCCTCGATCCCCGGCAGGCCAGGCATGTTGCCGCCGGGGTTATAACCGGTGGTGTGGCAGCCCCCGCAATCGTAGGGTTTGTCCTCGCCCGGATGGAAATCGGACCACTCGCCGGTCAGCAGGTTGTATTGGTTCATGCCGTCGACCGGGTTGCCTTCACGGTCCGTGGTGCTGGTGATGATGTGGCCGGTGTCGTCGAGGTAGATGGCCTTGGCTGAATGGCCGCCCACCACGTAGCTGATGTCATCCCAACTGAAGCCTTCCGGCAGCGGCAAAGCGCGATTTTGTGCCAGCTCCCCTTCCTGCAGAATGAAGCGATGGCCGGAGGTCCGCCAGTCCGCGCCGTTGTCGGCCTCGCTGGGATCCAGCGGGTGGCAGTTGGCGCAGTACTCGGCGCCGACGTAGTCCTGCTGTGCGAGCAGCGTACCGGAACCCCCCAGCATGAGCAGGCCCATCAACAGGGCTGCCCCAGCGCGGGCTTTAAGCATGGAATGAGAATTCGTGGTCATCGTGAGTTCCTCGGTTTCTGATGCACAGGCTTATTGTTCGGGATTCATCCCCACTCGCTACTATACCTTCAGCGAGACGGCAAAAAATCAAATTCATGCCATTTATTGAACATTTTTTTGACTTCTGTCAACTGGTCCAGTCGATGGGCCGAACGGCCGTCAGACCGGAAAACGCCGCCCGGGCCGGCGACGCTGCTTTCTCTTTGGAGGGTGCCCGTGCTGTGCCGGCGCCAAGCGGTATTGCACAAATCCCGGCGGGGCCTATACTTGTATCCTTCAAACCCACCCATTGGAGGCTTTCGATGCTGCTTAACTCGTTGCGCCACGCGCTTTCGCCAATCAAGGGGGCCCTGTGGCTGGCCCTATTCTGCTGCGGCACGGCCTGGGCCTATGACGACTACTCCGGCTGCGAGACCTGTCATGGGGACTTCCGCAGCGGCGTCTACGAGTCGAACCACGACGGCGCCAGCTGGGGAACCGACCTCATGACCAAGCACGGGCAGTGGGTGCCCTGCGCGGGTTGCCATCAATCCGACTTTTCGGCCGATGTGCTGCTGAATCAGTCCTCCGACGGCACCTTCAGCAAGAGCTGCGTCGGCTGTCACGGCCGGGACGAAGACGTGACGGGCAACTGTGTCGGCGACGACTCGCCAGTGGAATGCGGCAGCGGCGCCGGCTTACGGCAGACGCACGAAACCAAGGTCAGCGAGGGAGCCTGTTCCGTTTGCCACTCGGGCGATGCCACTCCGGTGGGAGAGGACTTCAATCCCTACAACTACTCCCTTGAAGCGTCCATCATCAAGGATTCGTGCGACGCCGATGGTTCGGAAAGCCAGATCGGGTCCACCGGCCTGGACAACGACGGCGACGGTCAGCGCGACGCCAACGACAGCGACTGTGGTCAGTTCAGCATCAACGCCGGCATGAATGACGCATGGTTCAACCCGGCGACCAATGGCCAGGGTATCCTCATTACGGTGTTTGAGAATTCCATCTTCCTCGCCTGGTTTACCTATGATGTCGAGCGCCCGGCTGAAGACGTCACTGCCATTCTGGGTGAGCCGGGGCATCGCTGGCTGACCGCGCAGGGTACCTATGATGGTGATACCGCAACGCTAGATGTCTTGCTTTCTTCAGGCGGGGTGTTCGACTCTCCCGAACCCGTGGTCCCGCCGCCGGTGCCCTACGGCACCATCACGATCAAGTGGAACGACTGCACCAGCGCGACACTGACGTACGACATTCCGTCCGCGGGTCAGGGCGAAATGCCACTGGTGCGCGCCGCCCCCGACAACGTTGCCTTATGTGAAGCCCTCTAACAGACAGTTGCAGCCCGCCAAGCCCTATTGGCGGGCTGCCATGCCCCGGCACCCCATCGTCAGAATACTAAGTAACGAAATTCGTTAGCTACTTTTCGTTCTCATACCAAAGCGGCAAGCCAGGACTCGCCGTCGGGCAGTGGGACCGCCCGGACCAAGCCATGAGAAAACCGGAACTGCTGTCGCCTGCCGGCACCCTGAAGAACATGCGCTACGCCTTTGCCTATGGGCCCGGACGCGCTGATCATGTCCGACCCGGGGCTGATCATGATGGTGCGCGAGCGCTGGCCGCACAAAGTCGTTTTATAACACCGCACGCACCACCCAGGTATACCGCCGCGCCATCAAAGACGCAGCGGCCGCGTCGGGGCACGTTGTCCGTATTCCTCTACCAGACTCTTCGCCTCGGCCATTCAGCGGAGAATCTGCACTGCTGGTGCGGTACCTGCGGCGCACCGAAGCATCTGCTGGATCGGGCAAACAGCTGCAGAAGCACCCATAAAAGAAGGCCGCCCCGACGGGCGGCCTTCACGACACCAAAGATACCCTTGGTTCAGTTGGATGCAGGCGTGGGACAGGCGTTGCCCGAGATGAGCAAGTCGTCGCGCTGAAGCGCGTAAGTCAGCTCGGTATACCCCATTCCTTGCGCATCCTCACCCGGCGATAGGGTAACGCTTCCACTGGTGCAACTGGAGAAACTGAACGTTCCTGTGCCCCAGGCCGTCTCTGTGCGATCGTTGGGGTCAAAATCATCGCCCCACATCGGACCGGTGACCTGGTAGAAGTCGACCGGTACTTCCGTGCTGCTTTCCGGCAATGTACCACCTGTCGGCTGCGCGACCAGCCAGGTCTGGTTGCCCATGTTGTCAAATGTGTAGAAGGATGCGAACAGCGTCAGGGCCTCCTCGTTGGAGTACCCGAACTCAAGCAGGAATCCCTCTCCGTCGCGATCCGCGCCACCCCACCAGGTTCCGGTCAGGCCCGGATTCAGCGCGAAGCCCGTGCCGCCCACCCCCTGCAGGTAGAGCATCATGTCGGCTACGTTCTGTGCCGTTGGGTTCCCAATGGCAGACCGAGACATGACGCCTGGCGAACCCCAGCGTGCCTTGTGGGCAAATTCGCTGAATTTGCCATCCTGTGCCAGGTAGTCCAGGACCCACTGCGCCGTGTGGCAGCCGATGCAGTTGTCATTCACAAAGGCTTCGCCGGCCGCAGCATCCGCCGTTTCTACGATGGTGTACAACACGGGGTCCTGACTGGCGTCGATAGCGGAAAAATAGACGCTGGGATCACCGTCCGCATAATTGAGGAACTCGACCAGGCAATCGAGCTGTTCCTGGGTTGGACCATCCACCGAGAGGTCAGGATGTTGATTGCCCAGAGTATAGCCATTGGCATGCGCTGCCTTGTTGGCGGCCGAATGAGTTTCGTCCAGTGCCACCCAGCTCCCGGTGCCTTCGGCATAGCTGCGACCGGTTCCCGCATGCAAAATC
>JAPHSB010000121.1 GCA_026193295.1 Lysobacterales bacterium | reverse complement strand
GCAACTTCTCAGCGCACTCCACGCCGCGGTCGCGGATATTCTGGCGCAGTTCGTCCGTCAGGAAGTCCAGCACGGCGCAGGCGACATCCAGCGCCCGCGGGTTGGACGTCATGGTGTTGCCGTAGACGCCCTTGCGGTAAAGGCCGGCCGCACGCTCGTTCATCGCGAGCACGGAGAGCGGGTACTGGCCGGCGTTGAGCGCCTTGGAATAGGTCTCCATGTCGGGCGCTTCCTGGTCCTGGAAGCCCGGATAATCAATGATCGACAGCACGCCATGAGCGCGCAGCCCTGCCTGGATGGAATCCACCAGCAGGAGTGCGCCATGCGCCTGCGTCAGCCGGCGCGCTTCGGCGTAGAACTCCGGCGTGATCGCCATGCCCGGGTTGCCTTCCCCCATTACGGGCTCGAGGAAAAATGACTCGATAAAGAAGCGATTGGACTCGGCCCAGCTGAACACTTGGCGCAACTGTTCTATGTCGTTCGGCTCCACCGTGATGAGCTTGTCCGAATCGCGGAACGTGGCCAGGTGCTTGCAATAGTTCTTACGCGTAGAATCCGAGAACTGGGCAGGGCGCTGGGTGCGGCCGTGAAAACTGCCCTTCAGGCTCAGTTTGCGGATCGGCTGGTTGGCGTAACGGCCGCCCGGGTCGGTCATCAACTTGGCGTTGATATCGGAGATGCGCGCGCCCACGGTGACCGCTTCCGAGCCGCTGTTCATGCACAGGAAGCTGTCGAACGGGCATTCGCCGCGGGTGTGGCCGATTTCCCGGCGCATGCGGTTGGTGAACTTCTTCTGCGACACCTGCGGCGTCATGATGTTGGCCATCAGGTGCGGTTGGTTGATCGCCTCGAGGACAACGGCCGGGTTGTGACCGAAGCCCAGCATGCCGTAACCGCCGGTATCGTAGAGAACGGCGCCTTTCAGCGTAATCAGCCACGGACCGCGCCCGGCCAGGCCGACGAAAGGATTGACCGCGTCATCGGCATAAAAATTGACAAAATCCGACTGGATTTCGCGGATCTGGCTCTGCTCGTCCAGGGCGAGCAATTCGGCCCGTTCCTCGCACAGCGACTGGAATTCGGAGTAAGCCACGTCGATGGCTTCGCCCAAGCGGGGGTCCCGCTCGGCAAACTGCATGATGACCTCGTCCGGCAGGCCCTTGGTCAGCGCCTCGCCACCAAAATTCCGCATTTCATGCAGGCGTTCGATGATCGACATGGAAAGCTCCTTCAGAGGTTGATCCGGGGCACGACTGACCCCCTTGCGACACGATCTTACAACAGCTTAATCATACCACATCGAATCATCTTTTTAGAATACGGGGCGGGTCTCCAGGTGGCGTGCCAGCGCCCATTCGACGTGCTCCCTGACCATCGGTGAGGGGTCGTCTTGGCGGGCGCCGAGCGCCGCGAGTACGGCCTCGTGCTCGGGTGCGTTTTGCGGCCGTGCGTTGCCCAGTGCGACCGCGATGTTGCGCAGCCATCCGTCATAACCGGTGCGGCGGATCGCGCTGCCCTCGGTGCGCCGCAGGAACTCCTGCTCGCTCCAGGAGAACAGTTGCAGCAGGCTCGCGGTGTCGAGCCCGTGGCGGGGCGCGAAGTCGGCTTCCTCGCTGGGTTGTGCGAAGCGGTTCCAGGGGCACACCAACTGGCAATCGTCGCAGCCGTATATCCGGTTGCCCATCAGGGGACGCAACTCCTCGGGGATCGAGCCCCTGAGCTCGATGGTCAGGTAAGAGATACAGCGGCGGGCATCCACGCGGTAGGGCCCGACGATCGCCCCGGTGGGGCAGGCGTCGATACAGCGCACGCAGTCGCCGCAGTGGTTTTCCGCCGGCGTGTCCAGCGGCAGCGGCAGGTCGGTGTAGATTTCGCCCAGGAAGAACCAGCTGCCGGCCCGACGGTTCAGCAGATTGCTGTGCTTGCCGATCCAGCCCAGGCCGGCCTTTTCCGCCAGTGCCTTTTCCAGCACCGGCGCCGAGTCGACGAACACCCGGTAGCCGAACGGACCGGTCTCCTTCTCAATGCGGCTGGCCAGCCGTTGCAGGCGTTTGCGCAGCACCTTGTGGTAGTCGCGCCCCAGTGCGTAGCGCGAGATCAACGCCTTGTCCGGCTCCTGCAGGAGTTCGTCGGCCGGCCGCGCCGCGGCGCTCAGGTAATCCATCCGTGCCGAGATCACGCGCACCGTTCCCGGCACCAGTTCATGAGGGCGGCTGCGGCGATGGCCGTGGCGGGCCATGTACTCCATTTCACCGTGGAAGCCCTCCCGCAGCCACTGCTCCAGCCGTTGCTCGTGCTCGGCCAGTTGCGTGTCGGTGATGCCAACCTGCTGGAAGCCGAGTTCCGCTCCCCAGTACCTGATTCGGGCCGCCAGCGCGTCGAGGTCCGCTGCGGACAGGCTGTGCGAGCACTCTCGAGCGCCGGCCTCCGCGGGTGTCGACGGGCTCGATGGCGTTGTACGGGCTTTCTGCTTCACCGTTATAATCATTTCATGGTTGACCAGGCAGACCGATTGTATACCGCTGAGCAGGTGCGCCGGTTGGACCGCTGCGCCATCGAGGGCCATGGTATCCCCGGCATCGAGCTGATGGAGCGGGCCGGGCGCAGCGTGTTCGATGCAGCCCGGCAAGCCTGGCCGACTGCAGCGCACTGGCTGGTGCTCTGCGGCGCCGGCAACAACGGCGGAGACGGTTACATCGTCGCCCGGCTGGCTCGTTCCGCGGGACTGCAAGTGACCCTGTGCGCCCTGAAGCCGCCGGAATCCCTGGGCGGCGATGCGGCAGCCGCTGCACAGCGCTGGCAGGCGACGGGCGGTGAGTGTGCCTCCTGGCCGGTCGCCGCGTTCGCAGACTGTGACCTGGTGGTCGACGCGCTGCTCGGCACCGGGCTCGATCGTGAACCGGCCGGTGCCTATGCTGAGGCCGTCGACGCCATCAACCGGGCCGGCCGGCCGGTGGTGGCCGTGGACATCCCGTCGGGCCTGCAGGCCGACACCGGCGTGATAAAGGGCCGCGCCGTGGCTGCGGATCTCACCGTGACCTTTATCGGCAACAAGCGCGGATTGTTCACGGCCGATGGCCCGGATTGCGCTGGCAACGTGCTCTTTTGCGATCTTGAAACACCCAGTAGCGTAAGGGATTCTGAACTCGATTCAGGAATCCTGATTCAGGAAAACATAATCTTTAATTTGCTGCCGCGCAGGCGCCGCAACACGCACAAGGGAACCTTTGGCTGGCTGCTGGCGGCCGGCAGCGACCTGGGTATGAGCGGTGCGATCCGCCTGTGCGGCGAGGCCGCCCTGCGCAGCGGCGCGGGCAAGGTCACCCTGGTCACCCGGCCCGAACACGCGGGGCTGGTGAACATTGCCTGCCCCGAGTTGATGGTCAGGGGTGCGGATGGGAGCGAAGCGCTCGAAAGCCTGCTGGACGAAGTCGATGCCCTCGTGGCCGGCACCGGGCTGGGGCAGTCGGCATGGTCCCAGGATTTGTTCGACGGTTGTAT
>JAPHSB010000408.1 GCA_026193295.1 Lysobacterales bacterium | reverse complement strand
TGCGGGTCTTCGGTCTCGATCTGGATGTCGTCCCACACCATATGATAAAAGGTCGCATTGAGTGTCACGCGGCCGTCGAACAGCGTGTTCTTGGTGCCGATCTCGTAATTCGTCAGGTTGTCCGATTCGTAGCTTCCATACTCCGTACCGGGGGCGAAAATCGTGCCGCGGCGCCCGCCGTTGCCGCCGCCGCCACGGAAGCCCTCCGAATAGGTCGCGTAGAGCATCTTGTCCGGGGCCCAGAACCAGGTCGCATTCAGCTTGGGCACGAATCCGGACTCGGACGATTCGGCGCGGAAGTCGGTGAAACACAGGTCATAGCCTTCCTGGGGAATACCGTCCTCCTGCCAGGCGAGGCGGTCCTCGTCCGTGCCGCAGTTGGAGTCGACGCCGTCCACCGGGTCCATCAACGCGCCCTGCACCAGGGTGCGCTTGGTATCGATCTCATACCAGCGGCCACCGGCTGTGATGGAAAAATTATCGGTTATATTGAACTGAACCTCGCCGAAGACGGCCGTCGATTTGAGTTCGTCTTCGTAAATGCCGGTCCACCAGTTGTCCGATGGTTTGCTGAAGGTACCGAAGTAGTAGTAGTGCAGGTAGCTCAGGTAGCTGAACGCCCCGGTGCAACCGGGTGCGGCCGCGTAGTAGACGGTGCAATTGTCGCCCTGTCCGGTTACCTGCGACTTGAATGGCGTTCTGGGTTCTTCGTTCTTGTTGTAAAACGCGCCGACCAGCGCCGACCAGCGGCTCGACATTTCCTCCGTCGTAGCCAGGCGCACTTCGAGGGTCTTGCGTTTGACCTTGTAAGGGTCGTAAATACGCCCGGTCGGGTCGCCGCCCCAGTCGTACAGGGTGAGATAGGGGTTGTAATACGCGCGGTAGTAATCCGCGCGTTCCTGGAAACTCTGGAGGTAGGTGGTGCCATCCAGGGTCGCCAGCGTATCGCGGTCGAAATAGGAACCGGTCGCGGTCAGCACGGCCCAGCCCAGGTCGCCTTCCGCGGTCAGGGCAATCTGACTCCATTCATCGCTCCAGGTTTCAGGGTTGAAGCGGGTCTGCTCCCACTTGCCCAGGTTCCGTCCTTCCCAGTAGAGCTCATTGATGTCGGCGTCGCCGAGGCCGTCCTGCTCGGTCTTCTGGTAGATACCCTGCAGGTCGATGGTCCAGGTCTCGCTGGGCTGCCAGCGCAACGCCGCGCGCGCCCCGTATACGTCCGATCCGTTGACGTCATTGGCGACACGGCTGGCGTTGTTGAAGGTACCGCGCGGGCTGTCGCCGAGCACGTTGTCCACGTAGCCCGCGTCGTGTGCGGAAAATCCGACCAGGCGGAACGCGGCGTTTTCGCCCAGCCCCATGTTCATCATTGCGCTGACGTCGTAACCCGTTTCGCCGTGCTGCACCGAAGCTCCAGTGAGATCCACCCAGGCGCTGTTCTCACCGACGGCCGGCTTGTTGGTGATGATGCGCAGGGTGCCGCACTGCGAGGCGTCACCAAACGTCGTGCCCTGGGGCCCGGCCAGCGCTTCCACGCGCTCGATGTCCACCAGCCGCGGATCCGGGTTGAGCCCGGCTGCCGTGATCGGTTGCTCGTCCAGGTAGACGCCCGTAGTCGCGCTGCCACCGAAGGAGAAGCCCGAGATTGCACAGCCGCGCATGATTACATTGGCGTTGCCCGGTTCGTAACGGCCAACGCTCAGGCTGGGAATCTGGCCGAAATAGTCGTCCAGTTTCTTGAAGCCCTGCTCGCGGATGGCTTCGTCGGTGAACGCGGTGATCGACAGTGGGACGTCCTGCAGGTGAAGTTCGCCACGCTTGGTAGCGGTGACGATGACTTCCTCCAGCGCGACCGTTTCTTCCACCGCGTCCTGGGCCTGAGCATGGGCCAATGGTACGCCGGCGCAAAGCGCCGAGATGGCCGCGCTGAGTGACTTACGCGGAACGGAATGCAGCGGATCGAAGTGCTGTGACATGCTGGTTGTCCTCTTGGCGCCGTTTACTTCCGAAACGTAAAGTTCTTCGTATAATGCCACATCTCTCCCGACACTTTCCAAGTGAATTTTTTTGAGCATTATCGCGGCAACCAGCGTCAATCGTGGCAGTCAGCCCGGCGAAAGCCATGGGGGTATTTACCTCGTGGATCTTGCCGGGCGACGTGGTGCGCATGTGCTGAGCTGGACGCGGCCCATCATCGACTGGGGCGGTCACGGCGGTGGCCGGGGACTGCGTGGGTTGGCTGTGCTCGACCAGGAGGTATTTGTCGCCGGTGCGGATGAACTGTTCCGCTTCAGCGCCGACTTCGAGCTCGTCAATGCCCATTCCTCGCCATACCTCGGGCAGGCTCAGGCCGTGGCCTGTTTCGAAGGCCGCGTTTATGTCGTTTCAGCCGCGTACGACGCAGTGTTGGCATTCGATCTGGACTCCGGTCAATTTGACTGGGGGTTGCAGATTGCGGATGACGACGGCGGTCTGCGCGGCACGCCGTTCGATCCGCGAACTGCGCTGGGGCCATCGCCGGTCAACCGCCTGGGGCTCAACAGCCTGCACTGCGATCCGCGCGGTCTGTTCATCAGCGGCTCACGTAGCCACGGCCTGCTGCACTTCGACGGCAAGCGCATCGTGCGGCTGGTTACCCTGCCGGTGGGTGTGCATGACGCGAGGCCATGGCGCGATGGCGTTCTATTCAACGATACCGAGACCGAGGTAGTCCGTTTCCTGACGCCCCAATCGAATCGCGTGTTCGAGGTGGCCCGTTACCCCGAGGAGGCCCTGGAGCCAGGCAGCTTCGAAGATGCCGCGGTCGCTCGCCAGGCATTCGCCCGCGGGCTGTGCGTGCTGGGTGAAGGCCTGTTCGCTTCCGGCTCGTCGCCGCTGACGATCACTCTGCATGATCTGGACGCGATGAAGACGACGCTGCGCGTCAACCTGTCGACTGATGTGCGGCAGGCAATCCATACGTTGGCGCCCTGGCCATTCGGGTTCGATCGAGGCTTTTAAGCGACCGCTCACGGCCGGCACGACCCCGAAATCGGTCGCGGCCGTCCTCCTAGCGGTTGATTGACTCGTAGCAGGCGTAACGAGGCAAGACCGGCTCCAGCACCTCGATCAACTCGCCGAGGTAACGCTCGTAACGTCTCCATCTGTGGAT
>JAPHSB010000404.1 GCA_026193295.1 Lysobacterales bacterium | reverse complement strand
TACTGGTGGGAGCGGCTTCAGCCGCGATGACTCTATGAGCCGGCAGCAGCGCTAGCTATTGATACCCGCCAGCGTAATGTATTTGATCTCGATGTACTCGTCGATGCCGTACTTGGAGCCCTCGCGGCCGATGCCGGACTCCTTGACGCCGCCGAACGGCGCAACCTCCGTCGACAGGATGCCGTCGTTGACGCAGACCATGCCGTACTCCAGCTCCTCCGCGACGCGGAACACGCGGCCCAGGTCGCGGGCATAGAAGTAGGAAGCCAGGCCGAACTCGGTTGCGTTGGCCAGCGCAATCACCTCTTCCTCGGTCTTGAATTTGAAGATCGGCGCCACCGGGCCAAAGATTTCCTCGCGGGCGAAGGCCATGTCGGCCGTGACGTTGCTGACCACGGTTGGCTGGTAAAACAGGCCACCCAGTGAGTGAGCGGCGCCGCCTTCGACGACGCTGGCGCCCTTGGCCTTGGCGTCTGCCATCAACTCTTCCACCTTGTCGATGGCGCTCTGCGAGATCATCGGGCCGATATTGACGCCGGCTTCCTCGCCCCGGCCGACCTTGAGTTTCTGCACCGCGACCTTGAACTTCTCGACGAACTCGTCGTAAATGCCTTCCTGCACATACACGCGGTTGGCACAGACGCAGGTCTGACCGGCGTTGCGGTACTTGGAAATAATGGCGCCCTGCACCGCGGCATCGACATCGGCGTCATCGAAAACGATGAAGGGGGCGTTGCCGCCCAGCTCCATGGAAACCTTCTTGACGGTGGACGCGCACTGCCGGATCAGGGTCTTTCCCACCTCGGTCGAGCCGGTGAACGAGAACTTCCGTACCAGCGGGCTCTCGGTCAGCTCTTTTCCGGTGCCGCGTGAATCGGTGGTGGTGATGATGTTGAACACGCCTTTCGGCACGCCGGCTTCCTCGGCCAGCACCGCGAGCGCCAACGCAGACAGCGGCGTCTCTGAAGCCGGCTTGATGACCACCGGGCAGCCGGCTGCCATGGCCGGTCCGGCCTTGCGCGTGATCATGGCGTTTGGGAAATTCCACGGCGTCACGGCGGCGACCACGCCGACGCTCTGCTTGATGGTCAGGATGCGGCGGTCGGGCAGGTGGGTCGGAATCACGTCGCCGTAGACGCGCTTGGCTTCCTCGGCGAACCACTCGATGAAGGAGGCGCCGTACAGCACCTCGCCGGCCGATTCGGCCAGCGGCTTGCCCTGCTCGGCGGTCATGATCGCGGCCAAGTCGTCCTTGTTGGCGACCATCAGGTCGTACCAACGGCGCAGGATGGCCGCTCGTTCCTTGGCGGTTTTCGCGCGCCAGGGCGGCCAGGCGGTATTGGCCGCCTCGATCGCCGTTTTCGTCTCCGGCACGCCAAGCTGCGGCACATTGGCCACCAGCGAGCCATCGGCCGGGTTGGTTACCGGGAAAGTGCTACCGTCAGCGGCTGCAACCCAGGCGCCGTCGATGTAGGCCTGTTCGCGCAGGAGTGCGGGGTTCTTCAGCTTAAGCGTGGTCTTGAGAGTGTCCAGCATGGGATCGTGTCCTTTGGATGATTCGGCCATTCAATTCCCTATTGTATCCAAGTGATGCTGCCGAGACGAATTCTCAAGCAGCCACGCCGGGCGCATTGCCGTTACAATGGGCCGACGCGCAGAGGGTTCGTTCTGCGTTCTTTTTTAAAGAGTTTTGGGTGTGACATGACAAGTTCCTGCAAGCTGGATTTCGAATTCCTGAGAAACCAGGTGGTCGGCGCCGACGCCACCGTCACCACGCCGTTTGGCGACCGCCTGATGGTCTATGCCGACTACACGGCCTCCGGCCGCTGTCTCGGCCTGGTGGAGCGCTACATCCAGAACCTACAGCGCATCTACGCCAACACGCATACCGAGGACGACATCAGCGGCCGTTCGATGACGCACCTGCTGGAGCAGGCCGAAGGCGCCATCAAGCAGTCCGTCAACGCCGGCCCCGACGGCTGCATCATTTGCGTCGGCAGCGGCGCCACCGGCGCGATCGACAAGCTGCAGCAGATCATCGGCGTCGCGCTGCCGCCCGCTACCCGCCAGAAGCTGACCGTGATGCTGACCGAACTGCTCGGCGAGGAAGCCGAAATCCGCTTCGCCGAGCACCTGCGGAAGCATCAACCGGTGGTGTTCGTTGGCCCCTATGAACACCACTCGAATGAAATTTCCTGGCGCGAGGGCCTGGCCACCGTAGTCGAGGTTGCCCTGGATGAGGACGGTGGCATCGACCTGGCCCACCTGGAGGCCCTGCTGCAGGATCCGGCCTACCAGGGCCGCATGCGCATCGGCTCCTTTTCAGCCGCCTCCAACGTGACCGGAATGCGCACGCCGGTGCACGAAATCGCGGCGCTGCTGCACCGCCATAGCGCGCTGGCCTGCTTCGACTTCGCGGCCTGCGCGCCTTACGTAGAGATCGACATGAACCCCCCAGCGGGCAAGTACGCCGGCGATGCATCGCTCGACGCGGTGTTCATTTCCCCGCACAAGTTCCTTGGTGGGCCCGGTTCCAGCGGCGTGCTGGTGTTCAACCGGCGCATCTACCACAGCGAGCTTCCCCCCAGCGTCAGCGCCGGTGGCACCGTCGACTACGTCGGGCCGGACAGCCAGGATTTCATCACCGACATCGAAGAGCGGGAAAAAGCCGGCACCCCGGGCGTGCTGCAGACCCTGAAAGCGGGGCTGGCCTTCCAGATCAAGGATCGCGTTGGTGTCCCGGCGATCGAAAAGCGCGAACGGGAACTGCTTCACCGCACCTTCGAACGTTGGCGTGACAGCCCGAACATCGAGATTCTCGGCAACCCTGACCCGGAGCGGCGCATCAGCATCGTGTCCTTCAATCTCAAGGACCCGCACGGCAAGTATCTGCACCCGAAGTTCGTCACCACGCTGCTGAACGACCTGTTCGGCATCCAGTCACGCGCCGGTTGTTCCTGCGCGGGCCCCTACGGACATCGATTGCTGGACATAGACCACGATACCTCCGAGCAATACCGCAAGTGGATCCAGAAAGGCTTCTGCGGCATCAAGCCCGGCTGGTGCCGGATCAGCCTGCACTACGTCATGGACGACATTGAAGTGGACTACATCCTCGATGCCATCGACTTTGTGGCTGAACTGGGCCATCGCTTCATGCCGCTGTACAACTTCGATGTCCATACCGGTGCCTGGCTGCACAAGACCGACTGCACCTGCCTGGAAGGTTTCTCGCTGGATGATGCGCTGGCCTGCCAGGGCTACCAGTCCCGCACCCTGAGCGCGGACGAGCGCAAGCATTTGTATGCGGCTTTCGTGAAGGAAGCGAGGCGCCTGGCCGAGGAGTTGGCCGGCGCATCGACGGGCGGGCCGTCGCCACCCGAGCATCGTCTGGACAATGGGCTCGAGGAGCTTCGGTTTTTCACCGTTCCCAAAGCCAGCGTCAGCAGCCCGGCCGCCACGGAGGGAAGTTGACCATGCACCGCAGCCAGCTGGGCGGCTTCATCATCGATTGCCAGACTGACGACCTCGACACCGCAGCCGCCTTCTGGAGCGCAGCTCTGGGCCTGGCAACAAAACATTTCGACAATCCCGCCGAGGCCAACTATGTCGGGCTCGACACGCAGCCCGAGGATCTGCACATCGAAGTGCAGAAGGTGGATCACCCCGGTCGTGTGCACCTCGACATCGAGACCGACGACATCGAGGCCGAAGTGCAGCGGCTGGAAGCACTGGGTGCGAGGCGCATCAGCGATATCCGTAGCTGGGTCGTGATGGAGGCGCCGACCGGCCAGCGTTTTTGCGTGGTGCCTGCGGGACGTGCGAATTTCGCGGAGCAGGCCAACCGCTGGGAATGAGTGGCGATCAGTCAACAGCGGGAGACAGCACGAGCGTCAAAAGCCATTATTAAGGGCGCAGAAGCACCTCCGCACGTGAACTTCGGGAGCACACTGCATGCTGATACTGCTGGTCGAGGATGACCATTCGATAGCCCGCGCGCTCGAGCGCGCCCTGCACAAGCAAGGCTACAGTGTCAACACGGTT
>JAPHSB010000511.1 GCA_026193295.1 Lysobacterales bacterium | reverse complement strand
GAGTGCTCCGACCAGGAGATCAACCTGGAATGGGCTCACTGGTATGCCGAGCGCCCGGAGTACATGGCGCGCATCTTCAAGCGCGCGCAACCCTGGATTCGCCATATTACGGACGAACTCGAGCGCCGCGACATGCCCGCCGAGCTGGCGCTGCTGCCGATCGTGGAATCGGCCTATGACCCGTTCGCCTACTCCAGCGGCCGCGCTCTGGGCACCTGGCAATTCATCGCCGCGACCGGCAAGCGCTATGACCTGGACCAGAACTGGTGGTATGACGGGCGCCGGGATGTGTGGGCCTCCACCGACGCCGCCCTGCGCTACCTGAACGACCTCGCGGTCATGTTCGATGACGACTGGCTGCTGGCGCTGGCGGGCTACAACTCGGGCGAAGGGCGGGTCGCGCGGCAAGTCAAAAAGAACAAGGCAGCCGGCAAACCGGCGGATTTCTGGAACCTGAAGCTGCCGCGCGAGACCCGCGGTTACGTGCCCAAATTGCTCGGCCTGACCTGCCTGTTCAAGTACCCCGAGCGTTTCGATTTCGCGCTGCCCGACACACCCGACCAGCCGGTCATCGCGGCCGTCGAGCTCGATCAGCAGGCGGACCTGGTGCTGGTGGCGCAGATGGCCGACGTACCGATCGATGTCCTGTTCACGCTGAACCCCGGCTACAACCGCTGGGCTACCTCGCCGAAAGGCCCGCACCGCGTGGTGTTGCCGCTGGACAGTGCCGCGGCGCTGCAGGACAGCCTGGCGCGCGCCGACGATACGGCGCTGATGAGATGGGACCAGGTGGTGGTGCAGTCGGGCGATACCCTGTCGGCCATTTCGGCGCGGCATAACGTGCCTGTCACGGTGTTGCGCAGCAGCAACAACATACGTGGCGACATCATCCATCCAGGCCAGAAACTCCGGCTGCCGCGGGACGAGCAGATGCTGGTCGACCCGCTGTACGCGCAGGCGGCCGCGGAATTGCAGAAGCTGCAGTCCGGCCTGATCTCGGCCGACCGGGTGACGCACCGCGTGCGCTCGGGTGAAAGCCTCTCCGTCATCGCCCGCCGTTACAGCGTGTCCGTCAAGGACTTGCAGCGCTGGAACAATATCAGCGATCCGCGCAAGCTGCGCGCGGGAACCAACCTCACCGTGTTCTACACGCCCGCCGCCCAGGGCGCCCCGACCAGCGGCACGGTCAAACACGTGGTGCAGCGCGGCGACTCCCTGTGGAGCATCGCCCGCAAGTACAACGTCCGGGTCAACGACCTGCAGAGCTGGAACGAATTGGGCGGCAGTTCGAAAATCAAGCCCGGCCAGTCCATCCGTATCGAACTCTGATCCATGCGCCTCGGTGTTTTCCCGCAATTCTTGGGCACGGCGCTCGTCCTGCTGTCTGCCCAATCGTCAGCCCGGGCCTTCGAACTCGAGGGTGAAGCGATCCAGGGTGGCCTGATGTTCGGGCGTTGCAGCCCCCCCTGCAGCGCCACGCTGGACGGCAACGCCGTCCTGGTCTCGCCGGATGGCCGCTTCGTCATCGGTTTTGACCGCGACGAGTCCGGCGACCGCAGCCTGCAGGTTAGTGAAGCCGATGGCGTGCAACAGGCCAGAATCCTTACCGTCGCCGCTCGTGAATATCAGATTGAACGCGTCGACGGCTTGCCGCCGCAGACGGTGACGCCCGATCCCGAGGCGCTCGAGCGCATCCGGCTCGAGGCCGAAATGGTCGCATCGGCGCGCGCGCGCCGGGATCAGCGGACGGACTACGCGGACGGCTTCGCCTGGCCGGCGGACGGCCGCATCAGCGGGGTTTATGGCAGCCAGCGTGTTTTGAACGGGGAGCCACGCCGTCCCCACTATGGCCTGGACATCGCGGCCCCGACCGGCACGCCCGTGCACGCCCCGGCCGACGGCATCATCACGCTGGCCTACGACGACATGTATTTCTCGGGCGGCACCATCGTGCTGGACCACGGCCAGGGGCTGTCATCCAGCTTCCTGCACCTCAGTCGTGTTTTGGTCGAGGCCGGTACGACGGTGCGCCGCGGCGACGTGATCGCCGAAGTCGGTTCCACCGGGCGCGCTTCGGGCCCGCATCTCGACTGGCGGATGAACTGGCTGAACCGCCGGGTAGATCCACAGTTGCTGGTTGGAGTCTTACCTGACCCGTAGGACCGAATTCATTCGGGAAATATCGCGAACAATGTTCGCTCCTACGCCAGAAATGTAGGACCGAATTCATTCGGGAAATATCGCGAACGATGTTTGCTCCTGCGTCGTCAGGGTTTGTTGCGTGACAGCTCCAGCCGCACGGGGGCGCCCGCTCCGGCCACGTAGCCGCCTTCGACACCCTTGGTGACCACCGACACCGCGTTGTGCGGGTGCAGGCTTTCGTAATGCGTGCAGCGCGCCCAGAAGTCGAGGATGCGCTCGTCGCGGTTCAGGGCGGTCTGGATGCGGCGGCCGGCGTCTTCGCAGAACATCAGGTTGCTGCCGTTGAGCCGCGCAAACGCCTGCTCGTCTTCACGCTTGACCGTGGCCTGGACGGGGGTCTTGAGTGAGCTCTCGATCTCGTCGATCAGTTCCACGATCGGGAACATGTCGAAGGTCGGGGTCAGGCGCACGCGGATCTCGGCCGCGCTGCGCTGGCTGTGCGGCGTGGCCAGGATGCCCTCTTCACTGCCCAGCCAGGCGTGAATCTGCTCGAAATCGACCTCTGCCTGGCCCGCGAAGTCCTCGCGGAACTTGTCCTGGATGACCTGGCGCGCCAGGGCGGCCGAACAGGGGCAGGTGCTGGAGTAGAGGATTTCCAGCCCCATCTCGAGGCTGAACTCGTTGCCCTCCAGGATGCCGATCATCGACACCGGGTAGCGCCGCCAGCCTTCGTTGTCGCTTTGCAGGGCGGGCCGGCGCGTCACGTAGTCGAAATCGACCCGGATCAATGCGCGGTCGCTGAGCCCTTCGTGCGAATCGAGGAAGGAGCGGAGCAATTGCCTCAACGTGCAGGGATTGAGCGGACGGGCGTCGAAACCCTGGTCCAGGTGCAGGTATAGCCTGGACATGTGGATGCCGCGGACGTCGGGGTCGATCAGGTTCACGTAAGCCGTGACCAGCGCCGTCGACTGGATCAGCCCACCGGCGTCGTCTTCGATGCGCACCGGCATCTCGATCTCGTTCATGCCCACCCACGCCAGCTTGCCCGCAACTTCGGCGCTGACTTCGTTGGCGATGTCGGGCATATCCCGCAAGATGCTCTCAAATGGTGTCATGGCGTCATTCCCGCAACGGAGCTGTCTATATCTGTGTCGGTGGCGTTGATCTCAAGTGTATTGAGACCCCGAGGCTGGCATTATCGTTCATAAGGGCTTGTTCAGGCAAAGAATGATGCACGTTGACACCACCGATCGACCGGCAGCCCCGCGCTGGGAACACTTCTTCCACGTGGCCGACGTCGGCCTGCGCGGTTGGGGCGAAACCATGGCTCAAGCCTTTGAACAGGCTGCCCTCGCGCTTACCGCGGTCGTCACTGAGCCCGGCTCGGTGAGGCCCGAGGCCGCTGTCGAAATCGCCTGCCAGGCACCCGACGCCGAAATCCTGCTGGCGGACTGGCTCAATGCCCTGGTCTTTGAAATGGCCACCCGCGGCATGCTGTTTTCACGCTTCGAGGTGACCATCGACGGTTGCCGCCTGCTCGCCAGGGCGCATGGCGAACCCGTCGATGTGAGCCGCCACCACCCGGCCGCCGAGGTCAAGGGCGCGACCTTGAGCGAGTTGGAGGTGGCGCAGGGCGCCGACGGATCGTGGCACGCACAATGCATCGTGGATGTGTAACCGTAGGACCGAATTCATTCGGGAATCATCCGCGATGGTTTCCTACGGACAGCGAAATGGTGATTCCTTATGAATATCAACGATTTTTGCAGGATTTCTGCCACTCGCTGGGAAATCCCAACCAGCGGCAAGATGCGCGTCCCCGCCATCATCCATGCCAGCGAGGAACTGATCCGCGACATGGACGACAAGGTGCGCGAGCAACTGGTCAATGTGACCACCCTGCCTGGCATCGTCGGCGCCGCGCACGCGATGCCGGATGCCCACTGGGGTTACGGCTTCCCGATCGGCGGTGTCGCCGCCTTCGACGCCGACCGCGGTGGCGTGATTTCGGCCGGCGGCGTCGGTTTCGACATCTCCTGCGGGGTGCGCACCCACCTGACCGGCCTGCGCCGCGAGGAAATCGAGGCGCGACGGCAACCACTGGCTGACGCCCTGTTTGCCCACGTGCCGGCCGGCATCGGCTCGCAGGGTGATATTCGCCTGAACCAACGCGACATGGACGCCATGCTGGCGGGCGGAGCCCGCTGGGCGCTGCAGGAAGGCTACGGCGAAGCGCACGATCTCGGGTTCATCGAGGATGAGGGCTGTGCGGAAGACGCCATGCCCGAACACGTTTCCGAACGGGCGCGCCAACGCCAGCAGCGTGAAATGGGCACCCTGGGTTCGGGTAATCACTACCTCGAGATCCAGGAGATTGGCGAAATCCACGACCGCGCGGCCGCCCAGGTCTTCGGCCTGGTGGAGGGGGAGTGCGTGGTGACCATCCACTG
>JAPHSB010000372.1 GCA_026193295.1 Lysobacterales bacterium | reverse complement strand
CGGAAGGAATAATCGACCGGGGTGAAACCGCCATTTTGCAGCTTGATCCGGGTCCGGATGCGGGTCAGCTTGTCCGTGTTGTTGCCTTTCATGGGCAGTACTTCGAGCTGTTCGTCCGAACGGAATTCCAGCAAGCCGTCAGCATAGCGGTTGATCAATACGCCGCTCATCGCCTCCGAGAATGCGCTCAGCTGCTCCGGGCTCGCCCCGCGGCCGGCCCTGCCCAGGATCAGGCGTGCCGAGTAGTCCAGGTCGAGCAGGGGCAAAAGGTCTTCGCGCACGACGTCGCGCAGCAGTTGGGGGTCGGCGGTGAACTCGTCACGCCGGCTGTCGAGGGTCTGCAGAATTCGCGTCGCGGTCGACTCGATGATGGTCAGGGGGTCCCGCTCATCGACCGTGTTCGCAGCCGCCGCACTCATGCCAAGCAGCAGGCTGCAGACCACTGAATACCATTTATTCATCATTCCTTGTCACCGCCTGTTCCGGTGTTGAACATATACTTGCTGATCACCTGCTCGAGCACAATGGCTGACTGGGTGATGAAAATTTCATCGCCGTCGGCCAGCATGTCGGGAGCCCCGCCAGGTTCCAGCCCGATGTAACGGTCGCCCAGTACGCCGGAAGTCAATACCGATGCGCCTGTATCCGAAGGGATCTCGTCGAACCGCGACGCCACGGACATGCGCACCACCGCCTCGAATGAGACCGGATCCAGCGCAATTGATTCAACCAGTCCAATGGTGACGCCACCGATTTTCACCGGGGCGCGGTTGCGAAGGTCTCCGACGTTCGCGAAGCGCGCCGAGATGGTGTAGGTCTCCTTGCCGATATCCTGCCCGTAGTCCGTGGCCCGGGTCGCCAGCCAGACCAGCGCGGCGATACCCAGCAACAGGAACACGCCGGAGGCAAATTCAACCTTGTAGTTAGCACGCATAGGGATACCTCAAGTCAAAAACGACGTCATGATGAAGTCAAAAATCAGGATCAGCACGGAACTCAGCACGACCGTGTTGGTGGTGGCCGTTCCGACTCCGGCGCCGGTCGGTTTGGCGGAATAACCGAAGTAGACTGCGATCAGGCTGACCGTGCCACCGAACACCAGGCTCTTCCACATGCCGCCAACAAAGTCCTTCTGAAAGTAAACGCCTGTCTGCAGTTTGCTCCAGAAGATACCTGCGTCCAGACCCATCACGCCGATTGCAAAAACCACGCTGCCCATGATGGCCATGGCGCTGAACATGCCGGCCAGCAGCGGTACCGAAACCACTCCGGCGACGAAGCGGGGCAGGGCGATGCGCTGAACCGGATCGATGGCCATGAGTTCCATGGCCTCGAGCTGGTTGGTCGCCTTCATCAGGCCGATCTCGGCAGTGATCGAGGTGCCGGCGCGACCGGCGAACAGCAGCGCCGTCAGCACGGGCCCAAGCTCGCGGAACAGGGATTTGCCCACCAGCAGGCTGACCTGGTCGGAGGCGCCGAATTGCTCCAGGGCATTGATGGCCTGCAGCGAGAGCACCATGCCGACGAAGAAGCCGCAGATCATGATGATGACCAGCGAGCGCGCTCCAATCAAATAGACCTGCTGCAGCACCGCGAGGATCTGCTGGCCGCCGAAACGTACGCCGGCCAGCATGCGCAGCAGGAACAGCAGGCATTGGCCCGCCTCCGTAATCGGCGTGGTCAATCGGTCAATTCGCGAAATCCGCTCGTTCATATCAGTCCAGCAACCCCCATGCCGCGCCCGGAGGTTGGTAGTGAAACGGTATCGGCCCCTCGACCTTGCCGTTCATGAATTGGTCAACGCTGGGTTCTGTACTGTCCGTCAGTTGTTGCGGTGGACCCTCGCCGACGATTTTTGCCGAGGCGATGATGTAGCAGTAGTCCGCGAATCGGCGCACCTGGCTGACGTTGTGCGTGACGACGATACTGGTCTGGCCCAGGGCGTCGTTGGTCTCGCGCATCAGCGTTCGGATGGTCGATACCGCGATCGGGTCCAGGCCGGTCATGGGCTCGTCGTACAGCATGATGTCGGGATCCAGGACCACTGCCCGCGCGAATGCGACGCGCCGGGCCATGCCTCCGGACAGTTCGTGCGGCATGCGTTCCTCGATCCCGCCGAGCCCCACGGCGCTCAGCTTGCTCATGACGAGGCGGCGGACCAGGGATTCCGGCAGATCGGTGTGCTCGCGCACCGGCGTGGCGATGTTCTCGAATACCGTCAGATCCGTGAACAGGGCGCCGTCTTGCAGCAGTACCCCGATGTTGCGGCGGAACCGGTGGAGTTCGCGGCGAGACATGGCCGAGACCCGGTGTCCGTTGACTTCGATGGTCCCCGCGTCCGGCCGCAGCTGTCCGGAGATCAGGCGCAGGATCGTGGTCTTGCCCGCGCCGCTGGGGCCCATGAAGGCAACGATGGAGCCCCGCGGGATATCAATGTTGACGCCGTCCAGGATGGTGCGGTCGCCGCGTCGAAACACCAGGTCCCGGATCTTTATGACCGGTGTGTCGGATTGGGCAAATTGACTGTCACTGCTTGGCATCTTGTTTCGGTTAGGTCCCCGTCCTTCATGATCACTACTGAGTCACTGCGCAGACAACCGAGTAAAGGCTGCCTGCGCAATTGTAGTCGATACTGGAGATTATTCGGGACAAAAAAAAGAGGGGAGGCGTGAGCCTCCCCTCCGGTGTAGGGCATTGGAACTCCGCTTACGGAAGACTGCAGATCCTCCTAGGCCTTCCCAACTTCGTCCGGTTACTCAGGACTCTGCGCCTGGACTCCGGTCGCGGGCCACCTACGCCCGCCTTATTTATCGACGTCTTTCGGCTTTCCAGCTTCTGCGAACCTTCGTCCGCTCCGCTGCCTGCTTTCAGAGCCTGAGCTCCTTCCGCCTGGTGGGTCGTCCGGCTTACGCCTTTCCCAACCCCGGACCGTCCGTAGCCGAAGCCACCTTCGATCCCGACCTCCGCCGACGTGAGTCCGCTTCGATCTTCCAGCCTGTTGAGGCTTGCGCCTCCTGGCGTCTATCTCAAGGGATCGCGTATCCCTTTCGAGTCACCCCCTGATGGTACGACCGGTTGTTGCAGAGCCCGGTCCGGGTGACATGCTCGGTACCACCCAAGCATTCAGTTCCGTTTTCCGTTACCCCCCGATTGCCTTTCGGCGGGTCGGCCGTCCGGCCGGTGGGTTTCATCTAACGGGGAGTTAAAATTACTCCCGAGGGTCGAGTGTGTCAACGCACCCAGGCACGGAGTTAGAGTCGAATTCTGAGGCATACACTTACATCAGATTTGCAAGTTGCTGAATAGTGTAAGAACAGCAAATTTCTGGTTTGCGACGAAGCGAATTTGATGCTCAAAATTTGATCGAACCTGCAAGTGCTTTCGAACCCGTCCCGTGGCAATTGAGCGGCGGACACCGTAAAATCCTATATTAATAAATCCTAATGTGAGGTGAAAAATGAGTGCAATGGCTTACGAGGTCTCGATCGACGCACCCTATTCCGAGGTGGTGCCCAGAGTGATCGAAGCGCTGCAGGCGGAAGGTTTTGGCGTGTTGACGAGGATCGATGTGCACGATGCGTTCAAGGAGAAGCTCGGTGTCGACTTCAGGAACTACAGCATCCTCGGAGCCTGCAACCCGTCGCTGGCGCACCGGGCGCTGTCGAACCGCCCGGATGCCGGGCTGATGTTGCCCTGCAATGTAATCGTCGAGGAGAACGACGAAGGCACCCTGGTGCGGATCGTGGATCCGGCCGCGATGATGCAAGCCGGCGGATTGGCCGGTGACCCGGTCCTCCAGGAAGTGGGTGCGGAAGCGGAAACGCGATTGAAGCGGGTAGCGGCGGCACTCAATCGGTAAAGACGGCAAGAACGGGGTCCGGGGTCAGAGTAAAATTCCGCGGAATGAAATCGCGGGCTAGGGTATATTCACTGGACTTTTACTCTGACCCCAATCTCGCGTGACCCCAACCCCCCAATCTCGTTGCTTCCCGGAGACAGTCAAGCATGTCCAGATGGCTTAAGGAGCCGTTGCTCCATTTCCTGTTGCTCGGTGCGCTCATTTTCGTGGCCTATGATCAGTTGGCCGGCAAGGGCAGAGAACCGGGTGAAATTTTCATCAGTCGTGGCCAGCAGGAGAACCTGCTCAACACCTTCGGACGTACCTGGCAGCGCCCACCCACGCCCGAAGAGTTCCAGGGCTTGCTGCAGGACTACGTGCGCCAGGAGATCGCCTATCGTGAAAGCCAGGCGATGGGGCTGGACAAGGAAGACATCGTGATCCGCCGGCGCCTGCGGCAAAAGCTCGAGTTGCTGGCAGAGGACGTTGCTTCGCTGGCCGCCCCCAGCGACCAGGACCTGCAGGCTTACCTCGATACCCATACCGCGGATTTCGCGGTCGAACCGCGATTGACATTGAGGCAGGTGTATTTCAGCCGTGACCGACGTGGAGCGGAGGCCGAGCGGGACGCTCTGCAACTGCTGCAACGCATTGGGACCGACGGTCCCGACGGAGAATTCGAGCAATTCGGTGATCCCCTACCGCTGCCCCCCGAGCTGCATGATGTGAGGGAAAGCGAGATCGCGCGGCTGTTTGGCAGCGTGTTTGCCGACGGCTTGCAGGGCCTGGAAACGGGACGCTGGACGGGCCCGGTTGAGTCCGGTTTCGGTCTGCACCTGGTGTTCATCGAAGCACGTGAGGCCGGGCGCGCGCCCGACCTGGCGGAGGTTCGTGAGGCGGTGCAGCGCGAGTGGCTGAGCAAGCGCCGCCGCGCAGCGGTGGATGGCCTGTACGAGCGCCTGGCTGAGAATTACACGATCGAAATCGAATCACTTATCGACCAGTCGCCGAAGGGCAGCCCGTGAGGTGTCTGGCCGCGTGCACGGCCCTGGTCCTTGCCGTCTTCGTTCTTGCTCCCGCCCCGCTCCAGGCGCACGAAGTGCGTCCGGCCTATCTGCGCATCCAGCAAACCGCCGCCGATCAATTTGACGTCCTGTGGCGGGTGCCGGCGCGCGGTGATCTGCGGCTTGGCATCTATGTGCAGATGCCCGAGCACTGCGAAGAACCCGGGAAGACGCTGACCTGGCAGGAAGGAGGCACATGGGTTGAACGCTGGTCGGCGCGCTGTTCGGGGGGCATCGTCGGCCAGCGGGTCGTGATCGCCGGGCTATCGTCCACCGTAATTGACGCCCTGGCGCGTTTCGAGCGCCTGGACGGCACCACCCAGGTGGCCCGGCTGACCCCGGCCGATCCCGGCTTCGACGTCACCGCGGCGGAGTCGTGGTCCCAGGTCGCTGCGACCTACGCAGTACTCGGCGTAGAGCACATACTGCTTGGCATCGACCACCTGCTGTTCGTGCTGGCGCTGTTGATGCTGGTGCCCAACATGCGCACGCTGGTGTGGACCATCACCTCGTTCACGCTGGCCCACAGCGTGACCCTGGCAGCCGCCACGCTGGGCTGGGTGCATGTCCCGCAGGCGCCGGTGGAGGCGGTAATCGCCCTGAGCATCCTGTTCGTCGCGATGGAAATCGTGCATTGGCGACAGGGGCGGCCCGGTATCACGCGGCGCTGGCCCTGGCTCGTTGCCTTCACATTTGGCCTGCTGCACGGTTTCGGCTTCGCCAGCGCTTTGAGCGGGATCGGGCTGCCGGAACACGCCATTCCGTTGGCCCTGCTGTTTTTCAACGTGGGTGTGGAGGTCGGCCAACTCGCTTTCATCGTCGCGGTCTTTGCGTTCTCCTGGCTGCTCAATCGCATCACCTGGCCGGGTTGGGCATGGCGTGTTCCCGTTTACGCGATCGGCTCCATGGCCGCCTTTTGGACCATCCAGCGCATCTCTGGGTTTGGCTGACGTGGGTTCCCCGTCCGGCGACCAAAAAGGCGTACTCGGACTCAGGAGAGAGATCAGCCAGCTGGGTTTCGGCGCCATCGCCCTGAACGGCACCATCGGTGCGGGCATTTTTGCCTTGCCCGCCATTGCCGTGGACCATGCCGGACTATTCAGCCCATGGCTGTTCGTATTGTGCGGCCTGCTGATCATGCTGATCGTTCTGGTTTTTGCCCGCGTGGCCAGTTACTTCGACGACACCGGCGGACCGGTGACCTATGCCGGCGCCGCCTTTGGGCCGTTCGCCGGCTTCCAGGCAGGCTGGTTGCTGACGCTGTCGCGGGCGGCCGCCTTTGCGGCCAACGCGCACCTGATGGTCACCTATGCGGGCTGGTTCTGGCCGCCCTTGCTTGACGGCCTTTGGCACAACAGTGGGGTGCTGCTGATCTGTGCACTGCTCGCGATGATCAATGTCATCGGGGTGAGGCAGGGCATGTTGGCGCTGTTTGCATTGACGCTGCTCAAGTTGCTGCCGCTGGTCCTGCTCGTCTTGCTGGGGCTGGGCCAGGTCAATCCGGAGATCTTCACGGGTGCACCGCTGCCGCCGATGGACTCCCT
>JAPHSB010000088.1 GCA_026193295.1 Lysobacterales bacterium | reverse complement strand
TGGCAAACACTTCGCCGGACTTTTCACGGTAGCGTTCCATACGGGGCCGAATGAACCGCGCGTGCGGACAGAGGCGGCGGGCGCGCGCCATCGGCATGGCCGAATGCACACCGAACCTCCGGGCCTCGTAGTTGGCCGTCGCCACCACGCCACGAGCCCCGAGTCCGCCGACAATGACGGCCTGGCCTTCGAGGGTGGTGTCGTCGAGCCGCTCGACGGATGCGTAGAAGGCATCCATGTCGACGTGAACGATGATGCGTTGTTCGATTGCAGGCAAGCGGTTTCCAAACGGTCCAAGAGGCGACACGAAGGCCGCATTTGCCCGCGGCCGGCTTCAGCTTCATTATATCCGCATGTCGTCACCTGACCGCCCTGTAGGATCCGCAGCCGCGTTGCGGGACGAGTTTCCGATCCTGGCGGCCGGGCCGTACCTGAACCACGCTGCCATCGGACCCTGGCCTCGTTGCACGGCCGAAGCGATGCAGGCGTTCGCGGAGGAGAACCTGCTCCGGGGGCCGGCTGCCTATCCCACGTGGATCCGCCGCGAAAATGACTTGCGCAAGGACCTGGCCCGGCTGATCGGCGCCCATTCCGCCGACAGCATCGCGCTGCTGAAAAACACCTCGGAGTGCATATCGACGGTCGCCTGGGGGCTGGACTGGCGCGCCGGCGACAATCTTGTCCTGCCGCGCTTCGAGTTCCCATCCAACCGACTGCCCTGGCTGGCGCAGGCGATGCAGGGTGTGGAGGTGCGCGAAGTCGATATCCGGACCGCGCCGGATGCGGAAGCGGCCCTGGTTGCGGCCATGGACGGACGCACCCGCTTGCTCTCGGTCAGCGCTGTGCAGTGGTCCGACGGATTCCGGCTGGATTTGCAGCGGCTCGGGGATGCCTGCCACAAACGGCACGTGCTTTTTTTCGTCGATGCCATTCAGCAACTGGGCGCACTGCCCGTCGACGTCGACGCCTGCCGAATCGACTTCCTCGCCGCGGACGCGCACAAGTGGCTGCTCGGGCCCGAAGGGATCGCCGTGTTCTACACCGCCGGGCAGGCCCGCAGCCAATTGGCGCTGCGACAGCAGGGCTGGCACATGTTCGATGATCCCTGGAACTTCCAGCGCGAAGACTGGACGCCAGCCAACAGCGCGCGGCGCTTCGAGGCGGGCAGCCCGAACTCGGCCGGCCAGGCGGCCCTGCATGCTTCGATCGGCCTGCTCCTGGAACAGGGGCCTGCCGCCATCGCCACCCGGGTCCTGGAAAACACCGACTACCTCGTATCCCGCCTGCGCGCGGTCCGCGACCTCAGCATCGTCAGCCGGTGTGAACCGCAGCGTCGCTCAGGAATCGTCAGCTTCCAGTCTGATTCAATGCCGGCCCGGGAGATCTACCGCAAGCTCGGGGCAGCCGGTTGCACCTGTGCGGTCAGGGACAATGCGGTACGCCTGTCACCGCATTTTTACCAGGAGGAAAGCGTGCTGGAGGCCTTTGTCGGGCACCTCGCGGACGCGCTGCGATAAAACCGAATCAGCCCGGAAGTGTGGGAGCGGCTTCAGCCTCGAAAGGGTCGTTAACGCTCCTACATGGTGTGCGTCGCCAGGTTGCTCTTGAGCATGCTGGCCAGGTGTGACTCGATGACGGTTCGGGCATGAGCGCCGTCCTGGGTATCCGCGAACTGTACGCCGATCCCCGCTTTGCGGTTGGCCGACGCGCCCTGTGGCGTGATCCAGATTACTTTGCCAGGGATGGGCAAGCGCTCTTCGAATTCCATCACGGTGAGCAGCAGGAACACTTCGTCGCCCAGGCTGAAGCGTTTGGTGCTGGGCACGAACAGCCCGCCGCCGGTCACGAACGGCATGTAGGATTTATAGAGTGCTTGCCGGTCCTTGATCGAGAGCGACAGAATCCCTTGTTGTGCCATGGTTCCCTCCTAAGCGGACAGCCGGGACCATTGTATCAGCCAATCCTGCAGAAGTAAGTCCTTGCGGACCGGTGTGGCCAGCAGACGCCGATTACGGTCGGCTTCGAGCTGCAGCCGCGCCAGGGCCCGCGCCAGCGAACCCTCGCCGAGCCGGGAGCGGATTTCACTGGCCGCTCGCAGCGACAGCCAGGACCACAGCAGCTCGGGATCGAGATCCGCCAGGGCAGCCAGGGCAGCCAGGGCATCGCGCTGTCCGGAGCGCAGGTCATCCAGTACTTCGGCCAGGATCCGATACGCGCCGATACCGTCCTCTTCCAGCATCCGCAGAGCCCGCAATGGGCTGCCTGCGGCCGCTTCCAGGGCCATGGCGGCCTCGACTTCCTGCCGGCCGCTTGCTTGCACCAGCCAGGGCACGGCGACTTCGGAGTCCGGCAGCCGGGCGTACAGGCCCTGGCAGCGGCTGCGCACGGTGGCCGGCAGTCGCGAGGGGTTGTGCGAAACAAGAACCAACACGGCATCCCCGGGCGGCTCTTCCAGCGTCTTGAGCAGGGCGTTGGCGGCGCTGGCATTCAGACTCTCAGCCGGATAGGCAAGCGCTGCTTTGCGCCGGCTCACGGTATTGGTCAGCTGCAACGAAGCCGTCAATCGGCGCACCTGGTCGACGACCAGTTCCTTCCGCAGTTCGCCCTCCTTTTTTGGATGCGGCTCAAAGCTGAGGACGTGGCCCTCGGGATGGGCGCCACTGCCGAACAGCTGGCAGGACCGGCAGGCGCCGCATGCGGGCCAGGACTCCTCCAGGCACAGCAGGCTGGCGAGAAAAGCGCGCGCCAACTCCGTCTTGCCGAGCCCGGCGGGACCGGACAGCAGGACCGCATGCGCCATGCGCCCGCCGCGCAAGCGCTCGGCAAACTCGGCGGCGACCGGTTCCAGCCAGGGATACGTCACGCGGGCAACCTGGCTTGCAGAATGCCGTCGACCTGGGACCAGACCTCTTCCATCGACCCGGACGCGTCCACGACCGCGAAACGCCCAGGCGCGGATTCGGCCCGCCGCAAGTACGCCTGCCGCACGCGTTCGAAGAAGCCGCTGGATTCCTCTTCGAAACGATCCGCCTCGCCGCGTCGTGACGCCCGCCGCAGGCCTTGCGCCACCGGGAGGTCCAGCAAAACGGTGAGGTCGGGTTGCAGGTCTCCGTGAACCAAACGCTCCAAAATCGCGATATCGTCCAACGGCAAGCCCCGGCCACCGCCCTGGTAGGCCCAGGTCGCGTCGGTAAACCGATCGCACAATACGGTTTCACCGCGCTGCAGCGCCGGCCGGATCACTTCGGCCAGGTGTTGCGCCCGCGAAGCGAACATCAACAGCAGCTCGGCCTGGTCGGACAGGCCGACGGTGTTCTTGTCCAGCAGGATGGCGCGGAGCTTTTCGGCGAGTTCGGTGCCGCCCGGTTCCCGCGTAGGTACCACCTTGTGGCCACGGTCTTCCAGCCAGGTCACCATGCGTTCCATCATGGTGCTCTTGCCGGCGCCTTCGCCGCCTTCAATGGTTATGAACATGCCTCGTATTATTCCTTGCCCAGAAGCCGGTTCACCGCGGCCTGGTGCTCCTCCAGGGTGACCGAAAACGTATGCCCGCCGTTGCCGTCAGCCACAAAGAAAAGGGTCTCGCCATCCGCCGGCTGCGCCGCCGCTTGCAGCGACGCCCGTCCCGGCATGGAGATCGGGGTGGGGGGCAGGCCATGACGCGTGTAGGTATTGTAAGGTGTGTCGGCCTGCAAATCCCGTTTCCGGATATCACCATCGAAGCTTGCGCCCAGGCCATAGATCACCGTGGGGTCGGTCTGCAGCTTCATGCCCTTTTTCAGGCGCCGGACGAAAACACCGGCAATTTGTCCTCGCTCCGAATCGAGCGCTGTCTCCTTTTCCACGATCGACGCCAGGATCAGGAGTTCGTAGGGCGAATTCAGCGGCAGGTCTTCAACCCGCGATGCCCAGGCCTGCTCCAGCTCGGCCCGCATGGCACGGTGCGAGCGCGTAAGGATATCCAGGTCGGAGTCACCTCGGGTGAACTGGTAGGTCTCCGGCAGAAACCAACCCTCTGGATGGTCGATGTCCAGCTTGGACAAGGCCTCGGCCCGCTGGGCCGCGTCGGACAAATCGAAGCGGTGTTCCAGGATGTCGTTGCTGTCGAGCAAGGCAGCCAGCTGCGCA
>JAPHSB010000102.1 GCA_026193295.1 Lysobacterales bacterium | reverse complement strand
CTACCAGTTCGTCGAGTAGCGGCGCCAGGTGATGCACCGGATTGTCGAGATTTTCGGGGAACGCCGTGTGCCCCTGGATGCCATTTACGCGCAGGCGCAGGTGGATGGAACCCCGCCGCCCCACCCGCACGGTGTCGCCCAGCGCCTGCCGGCTGGATGGCTCACCGACCAGGCAATAGTCCGGCTTTCTGCCGCGCCGTTTCAGCTCCTCGGCGACGCGCACGACGCCGTCGACCGCATCGCCTTCCTCGTCACTGGTCAGCAACAGGCCGATTTCTCCATCGTGGTCCGGGTGCTGGCGGACAAAGGTCTCCAGTGCTACCACCATGGCGGCAACGGCTCCTTTCATATCGGCCACGCCGCGGCCATAGAGCTCGCCATCCTTCTCGTCCGGATGGAACGGAAGGAACGTCCAGAGATCCTCCGGACCGGGCGGCACCACATCGGTGTGACCGAGGAACCAGATCGACGGCGAACCACCGCCGCGCGTCAGGAGCACGTTGCTTACCGCCCCGCACAGGAACCATTCGACGTTGAAACCCAACGGCAAGAGCCGTTCACAGATCAGGCGCTGGCAGCCCGCATCGTCCGGCGTGATCGACGGGCGGGCAACCAGTTCGCGGGTCAATTCGAGGACCGGTGACATGTCAGATGCAATGCTCCAGTTTCGTGGGCTCGAATCCCACCGCTACAATGTTCTCACCGTCGGTGATTACAGGCCGCTTCAACAGCGTCGGGTGGTCCATGATCAGCGACGCGGGATCACGTTCGGCCGCCTGCTTTTGAGCGGTGGAAAGTTGCCGCCAGGTCGTGCTGCGGCGATTGAGCAGCATCGGCCCATGAGACGATGCCAGCCAGTCATCCACCAGGTCCCGGGACAGGCCCTCCTCGCGGAAATCGTGCAGGGTGTGCGGGACATTGTTCGAGTGCAGCCACTTTACTGCGCGCCGGCAGCTGTCACAGTTGCGGATACCGTGGAGGTGCAAGTGCATCCCCTTGTCACTCTGCATTGCGCAGAATCTCGTTGACGCTGGTCCGCGAGCGGGTCTGCTCGTCGACCTGCTTGACGATCACCGCGCAATAGAGGGAATGGCTGCCGTCTGCTGCGGGCAATGAGCCCGGCACTACCACTGAGCCCGACGGTATGCGGCCGCGCAGGATCTCGCCGGATTCGCGGTGATAGATTTTCGTGCTCTGGCCGATGTATACGCCCATCGACAGAACGCAACCGCGTTCGATAATCACACCTTCCACGACCTCGGAGCGCGCACCGATGAAGCAGTCGTCCTCGATGATGGTGGGATTGGCCTGCAGCGGTTCGAGCACGCCGCCGATGCCGACTCCGCCAGACAGGTGGACGTTTGCGCCGATCTGGGCACAGGAACCCACGGTAGCCCAGGTGTCGACCATCGTGCCCGGCCCAACCCAGGCGCCGATATTCACGTAACTCGGCATCAGCACGGCGTCGCGACCAACAAACGCCCCCCGGCGAACAGTCGCCGGAGGCACGACGCGAGCGCCGGTGTCCCCGATGCCCTGGTCCGCGCCGCCCCAACGCAATGGCAGTTTGTCAAAAAACCGGGCATGCCCCGCTTCGATCACTTCGTTTTCATGGACACGAAAGGCAAGTAAAACAGCCTTTTTCAGCCACTGGTTGACCTGCCAGTCACCCGCAGGCCCGAGCGGCTCGGCCACCCGGAAGCGACCGCTTTCCAGGCCGTCCAGACACTCTTCGACCGCCTCGCGCAGACTCTCCGGCGCGCGCCGAGGGGACAGCTCGGCACGCTGCTCCCAGGCAGTCTCGATTTGTGTCCGCAGTTGTTCCTGGCGATGGTTCGACATCGTACTATCCCTGCTCCAGATGTTGTCGAATGGCATTCCCAAGCCCTTCCATCGCGTCCTCGGTCAGCGGTTGGTGATCGGTGTCACTGACCAGGAAGGTGTCTTCGACGCGCTCGCCAAAGGTGGCGATGCGTGCGTTATGGACCTGGATGTTCTGTTTGTAAATGGCAGCCGCCACCCGCGAAAGGAGGCCCGGCTGATCGTTGCAGCGCAACTGCAAAACGGTACCGGCCTGGTCCGGATCAGTGCTGAATTCGACTCGCGGCTTCGCGGTGAAATGGCGCAATCGGCGCGGCATCTTGCGTTGCACCGGAGCCCGCGGCCGCTCTTCGCTGGTGGCGACCCCGAGCCGACTGACCAATTCGGCCGCATCCACCTCATTGATGACGTTGCCGTGCTGATCCATCAACTGGAACAGGTCGTAGCTGCGGTCGTCGTTGG
Organism: Lysobacterales bacterium; assembly: GCA_026193295.1. Classification (GTDB taxonomy): domain Bacteria; phylum Pseudomonadota; class Gammaproteobacteria; order Xanthomonadales; family SZUA-36; genus CALKKN01. The sequence goes on along the minus strand of JAPHSB010000102.1, from coordinate 795 downwards.
TGGTCAGCACCCGCGCCGACATGACATCGAGGGCCATCTCGTCGAGCACCGACGTGATCGCCGCAAATAAACCATCGTGGTCCGGCACGCACACCAACAATTCGGACACACCATGCGGCTGCACCGGGCGCACGGCGATGTGCGGCCGGCTATCGCCTTCCCGTAGCACGGTTTCGGTGGTCCATTCGAGTTGATCCGGGCTCAGGCGCCAGAACGCATACTCCGGGAGGGTATCCCACAGCGCCTTGACCCTATCCGGGTCCAGCCCGCGCCGCATCAGCCGGCTCAGTGCAGCCGCACGCGTTTCGCGCATCCGCGTCGCGCGCTTGATTGGATTTTCCAGGCCGCGGCGCAGAGCATCGCCGGCAGACAGGTAAAGCTCCCACAGGAGCTTGTTCTTCCAGTTGTTCCACAACTTGGGACTGGTCCCGGCGATATCCGCCACGGTCAACAGGTACAAGTGGTCGAGGTAGCGCGTGTTGCCGACCTCTTCGGCGAATTTCTGAATGTTGAGCGGGTCCGACAGGTCTTTGCGCTGGGAGGTCTGCGACATCAACAGGTGTTTGCGCACGAGCCAGGCAACCATCTCCCGTTCAGCGGGCTCTATGTCCAGGCAGGCGCAGAAGTCCGCGGCATCGACGGCACCAAGCTCTGAATGATCGCCGCCACGACCCTTTGCGATATCGTGAAATATTGCCGCCAGGTACAGTAGCTCCGGTTTGGCAATGCGCTTGAACACCGAGCGCGCGTGGGGAAACCGCTCCGTGTATTTGCCATAGGCGAAGCGGCGCAGGT
>JAPHSB010000310.1 GCA_026193295.1 Lysobacterales bacterium | reverse complement strand
GGCAGTTTCAGGCTCGATGACGGCACGCCGGTCAAAACGTCCTTCCAGTTGCTGGTCGACCGCCTGAAGAAGTACACGGCGGAGTGGGCATCCGGGGTCACGGGCATCCCCGCCGAGACCATCCGCCGGCTGGCTCACGAGATGGGCATTACCGCGCGCGACGAGAAGATCGAGTTGCCGATTTCCTGGACCGACACCTGGGGCAACGAGCACGATACGGTCACCGGCAACCCGGTGGCTTTCCACGCCATGCGCGGACTGGCGGCGCACTCCAACGGCTTCCAGACCATCCGCGCCCTGGCCATCCTGATGAGTGTGCTCGGCACCATCGACCGGCCCGGCGGCTTCCGCCACAAGGCGCCCTTTCCGCGGCCGATACCACCTTGCGCCAAGCCGCCCAACGGCCCGCAAGCGGTGCAGCCGAACACGCCGCTGGACGGCATGCCGCTCGGCTGGCCGGCCAGCCCCGAAGATCTGTTCGTCGACGAGGACGGCGGCCCGGTGCGCATCGACAAGGCCTTCTCCTGGGAGTACCCCCTGTCGGTGCACGGCCTGATGCACAACGTCATCACCAACGCCTGGCGCGGTGACCCCTACCCGATCGACACGCTGTTCATCTTCATGGCCAACATGGCCTGGAACTCATCGATGAACACCGGTGAAGTCCGCAAGATGTTGAACGACAAGGACGAGGATGGCCAGTACCGGATCCCGTTCCTGATCGTGGCCGACGCCTTCCAGTCGGAAACTGTCGCCTTCGCCGACCTGGTGCTGCCGGACACCAGTTACCTGGAGCGGCACGATTGCATGTCCATGCTGGATCGCCCCATTTCCGAGTTCGACGGGCCGGTCGATTCCGTGCGCATCCCGGTGCTGCCGCCCAGCGGGGACAGCAAGCCCTTCCAGGAGGTCCTGATCGAGCTGGGTTCCCGCCTGAAACTGCCCGCATTCGTCAATGACGACGGCGGCCGCAAGTACCGCGATTACCCGGATTTCGTAATCAACTACGAAACCAGCCCCGGTTCGGGCATCGGTTTCCTGGCCGGTTGGCGCGGCAAGGGCGGCGAGCAGTTCATGAAAGGCGAGCCCAACCCCCGGCAGTGGGAGATGTACGAGAAGAACAACTGTGTCTTTCACTACGAACTGCCCAAGTCGTACCAGTACATGCGCAACTGGAACCAGGGTTACCTGGAGTGGGCCAAGCGCCACGTGATGACGCGCTATGCCGAACCGATCAATATCCACATTTACTCCGAAGTGCTGCAGAGGTTCCGCCTGGCTGCGCAGGGCAGGTCGGCCGGCCGGCAGCCGCCCGACCACTTGCGCGAGCGCATCGCGACGCATTTCGATCCGCTGCCGTTCTACTCGCAACCGTTGGAGGAAGAGGTCACCGATCTGCACCGCTACCCGCTCAACGCCATTACCCAGCGGCCGATGGCGATGTATCACTCCTGGGATTCACAGAATCCCTGGTTGCGTCAGATTCACACCTGGAACTTCCTGTACGTGAATACCCGGACCGCGCGGGAGGCCGGCATCGGGGACGGCGACTGGATGTGGGTCGAGTCCATGCACGGCAAGGTGCGCTGCCTGTGCCGCCATTCCGAGGCCGTCGAACCCGGCACCGTGTGGACCTGGAACGCTATTGGCAAGGCGTCCGGCGCATGGGGGCTGGACGGTGATGCGAACGAATCAAAGAAAGGGTTCCTGCTCAATCACCTGATCAAGGAGGAACTGCCGACCGCCGCAGGCGGCCACGTGTCCAATTCGGATCCGGTCACCGGCCAGGCCGGTTGGTACGACGTGCGCGTGCGTATCTATCCGGCCGCTGAGGGCGAGGCGGCGGAGAGCGCTCCGCAGTTCGACCCGCTGACGCCGGTTCCCGGGCAGTCGGTGGAGAACAATCCGGGCCGCTGGCTGAACTACTTCGCCGGTCGAGGGGGCAAGCCGTGACGCAGTTGGCGCTCGTCATCGACCTGAACGTCTGCGTGGGCTGCCATGCCTGCGTCACCAGCTGCAAGGAATGGAACACCTCCGGCACGGCCGGCCCCATGGCGGATATGAACCCTTATGGCCTGGACCCGACGGGTACCTTCTTCAACCGTGTACAAACCTTCGAAGTAGGACAATATCCCAACACCGAGACGGTGCATTTTCCGAAGAGCTGCCTGCACTGCGAGGACCCGCCCTGCGTCCCCGTGTGCCCGACCGGAGCCAGCTATAAGCGCGAAGAGGACGGTATCGTGCTGGTCGACAGCGACAAGTGCATCGGCTGCAAATACTGCTCCTGGGCCTGTCCCTACGGTGCACGCGAGCTGGACGAAGACCAGAAGATCATGAAGAAGTGCACGCTGTGCGTGGACCGCATCTACGACGAATCGCTGCCCGAGGCGGAACGCAAGCCCGCCTGCGTCAACGCCTGCCCCACCAACGCACGCCTGTTCGGCGACGTCGACGACCCCGATTCCGAAGTCTCGCTGGCGATCCGCGAGAACGGCGGTTACCCCTTGATGCCCGAGTGGGGTACCCGGCCCGCCAATCACTACCTGCCGCGGCGCAAGACGCGCATCACCATCCACGCCGATGAGCTGGTCCGCGCCGACAACCCGCTCAAGAAGGAGCGTGAACTGCCGATGCCGGACGCCAAGGATCCGACCCTCGACGAGACGACCAGTTGGTAACCCGCGTACACGAGTCGAACAATGCATCCTGCTTTCTCTGTCATCTTCCTAACCACCCTGATCGGCGCCGGCCAGGGGCTGTTCCTGGCGCTGTATACCGCGCAGGTTTATGCGGCCTTCAAGCTGCTGCCGGCGCAGGATCCGGTTGGTTTCTACGCACTCGGCAGCCTGATCGCGCTGCTGCTGCTGATAGGTGGACTGGCAGGCTCCTTCCTGCACCTGGGCCGCCCGGAGCGGGCGTGGCGCTCGGCCGCCATGTGGCGCACCTCCTGGTTGTCCCGTGAGGTCATCGCGTTGCCGGCCTGCATGGGCGCGGTTGCGGCCTGGGGCCTGGTGCACTACACGGCTTGGAATCCGACACTTTTCACCGTCGGCGGCGCCTTCGACGTCGACCTGTCATTTCTGGTCGGCGCCGTCGGGACGGTGCTGTGTTTCGCGCTGTTCATCTGCACCGGCATGATCTATGCCTGCATCAAGTTCCTGCAGGAATGGGCGACGCCGCTGACCGTCGTTAACTACATCCTGTTCGGCGGCGCCTCCGGCTTCATGCTGGCCACCGCCTTTGCCGCCTGGCAGGGTTCCGGGCTGGTCGATTTCTATGGCGGCTGGGCCATCGTCATGACCGTCATCGCCTTCGTGACGCGTTCGGCCAGCCTGGTTCGCAACGCGCGGCTCAAGCACAAGTCGACGATGCAATCGGCCATCGG
>JAPHSB010000256.1 GCA_026193295.1 Lysobacterales bacterium | reverse complement strand
GCTCTTCCGATCTGAGGTGACTTTCTCGACTTCGAAACCGGTCACCCGCGAGCAGTTGATGCCGATCCTCGAACTGTTGTTGCGCTGGAACGGCGCCACGCTGGTTTACACCGAAGGGCGCTACCACGTCTTGCCGGTGTCGGATGCGATCAAGGGGCACCTGTCTCCGGAGGTCGGCAGCGCGGAGCGGGCGCGCGGCTACGAAGTGCGGGCGGTGCCGCTGCGTTACATCTCGGCCATCCAGATGGAAAAAATCCTGCAACCTTACGTACGTGACGGAGCCATCGTCCAGGTGGATCCGTTCCGCAGCATGATTTTCCTGGCCGGCACCCCGGAGGAGCTCCGTAACTACCTGAAGACCGTCGAGATCTTCGACGTGGATTGGCTCGAGGGCATGTCGGTGGGCATTTACCCCCTGCAAACCGTGGAAGTTGAAGCCATCATTACCGAGCTCGACGCGGTCTTCAGTGCCGGCGGCGAGTCGCCGCTGGCGGGCATGTTCCGTTTCGTGCCATTGGAGCGCCTGGGATCGGTGATGGTGATCACCTACCAGCAGGAATACCTGTACAAGGCGGAAGAGTGGATCAAGATCCTCGATCGCGGCGCGGCCGGCTCCGGCAAGCAGTTGTACGTCTACCGCGTCAAGAACCTCGAGGCGCCGGTGCTGGCGGGCTACCTGACCCAGCTGTTCGGCGGCCAGGCCACCCCGGGAACGCAAAACACGCCGCGCGGCACGCTGGCGCCCGGGCTGGAGCCGGCCAAGGTCGGCTCGGTCAGCGACTTCAACCAGAGTCGCCTCGGCATGGACCAGCAGGGCGGGCAGCAGGGCGTGCAGAGTGGCGCCCTTGATATGGGGTCAGGCGATATCCGAATCACCTCCGTGCTGGAAACCAACTCCCTGCTGATCCAGGCCAGCCAGGCCGAATACAATGCGGTGTTGGCGGCCATCGAACGGATTGACATCGAACCGCTGCAGGTGTTGATCGAATCCCAGGTGCTGGACGTCGAGTTGAACGAGGAACTGCAGTTCGGCGTCAACTGGTACCTGACCAACAACCCGGCGCTGATCCCCGAGGGCATCGGCGACATCAGCGAGTACGTACAGACGGCGGCCTTCGGCAGCGGCGGCGAGCAGTTGGGCGGCTTCAATTTCCTGACCACGCTGGCCCGTCCGCTTTCGGACGGCATGCCGTTCATCCAGGCCACCATAGCGGCGCTGGACCAGGTGACCGATGTGCGCTCGCTGGCGGCGCCCTCGCTGCTGGTGCGTAACAACGCCACGGCCACCATCACGGTCGGCACGCAGGTGCCGGTGCAATCGTCGCAGATCACCACCGGCAACCAGAACGTGGTCAGCAGTGCCCAGTATGTTTCCACCGGCATCACGCTCACGGTCACGCCGCGTATCAACCCGGGCGGCCTGGTGTACATGGATATCCAGCAGGACGTCAGCCGGCCCGGTGCGCGCGACCCGGACATCTCGACCAGCGGTAACCCGCCGATCAACAACAAGACGGTCACCAGCCAGGTAGCCGTGCAGTCTGGGCAGACCGTGTTTCTCGGTGGCCTGATTTCGGAGCAGGACGCGCAGGGTCGCAGTGGTGTCCCTTTCCTTAGCCGCGTGCCGTTGATCGGCCCGCTGTTCGGTTCCCGCACCAAGGCGTCCTTCCGCACCGAGACCTTGGTCATGATTACGCCCACCGTGGTGGAAAGCGCCGTCGATCTGAAAGAGATCAGCGAGGAGATGGAGCAGGAGTTTTCACGGGTGCCGCCGCTGAAGATATCCCGGCTCAACAAAGTCGACCGCCAGCGCGAGACTACCACCGACGCCGCAGTCGACGTTGAAAATTTCGAATGACGGCACCATTTCGAGGTGCGGAATTTGAACTGGTGTCCCGCCTTGCGCGGCGCGCCACCCTGCACAACCAACACGAGATAAACGCATATGAAAAGAAAAAAAGATCATGCTATCAGGCGCTTACCGGTGGGTAGGGGTTCGGCATTCGGCTGGAGCGTACTCGTGCTGAT
>JAPHSB010000424.1 GCA_026193295.1 Lysobacterales bacterium | reverse complement strand
TTCAAGCCGACCACGCCGCCGCCGATGATGACCACCTTGCCCGGCGACACGCCCGGCACGCCGCCGAGCAGGATGCCGGAACCGCCGTGCGCTTTCTCCAGGCAGGAGGCACCAGCCTGGATTGACAGGCGGCCTGCGACTTCCGACATGGGCGCCAGCAGCGGCAAGTGACCCTTGTCATCGGTCACGGTTTCATAAGCGATACAGGTCGCGCCGCTCTCGATGAGCCCTTCGGCCTGCGGGGCGTCCGGAGCCAGGTGCAGGTAAGTAAACAGGGTGTGGTGCTCGCGCAGCATCGCGCGCTCCACGGCCTGTGGCTCTTTCACCTTGACGATCATCTCCGCGGCATCAAACACCGCCGCCGCATCGGGCAGAATCTTTGCACCGGCGGCCTCGAATTCCTTGTCGTCGACGCCGATGCCATGACCCGCGGCGGACTCAACATATACATCGTGGCCACGATGAGCCAACTCACGCACCGAGGCGGGAACGAGCCCGACCCGGTATTCATGGTTCTTGATTTCCTTGGGTACGCCGATTTTCATGGTCAGATTCCACTGTGAGCAGATATGCTGATTTTAGCGGTAAAGACATGGTTTTTTATCCTGAAAAACATCATAATGCAGTGAATTATGCTAATAATTCCCTACTAAGCAGATAATCTCTTGGGCAGAGATTCGCGCAAGCCGCGGCCACTCGACCGCACCGATCGCCTGATCCTGAAATACCTCCAGGAAAACGGGCGCATCGCCAACGTCGCGTTGGCCAGGAAGGTCAACCTGACCCCCACCCCCTGCCTCGAGCGGGTGCGCCGCCTCGAGCGCGACGGCTATATCAAGGGTTATACCGCTTTGCTCCAGCCCGGCATGGTGGGTGCGGGATTGCTGGTGTTTGTCGAAATCAACCTGCTGCGCACTTCGCCCGACGCTTTTCGCAGCTTCCGCCGCGAGGCCCTGAAACTGACCGAGCTGCTGGAGTGCCACCTGATCTCCGGAAATTTCGACTACCTGCTGAAAGCTCGCGTGCGTGATATGCAGGAATATCGCACACTGCTCGGTGAAAAGATCCTGGCTCTGCCGGGCGTCAGTGATTCGCGCAGTTACGTCGTCATGGAGGAAGTCAAGGAGAGCACCGTCATTTCGCTATGAAGACACTGATCATCCATCACGACGATTGCCTGCGGCACGATCCGGGGCCGGGCCACCCCGAGCGCTCCGAGCGCGTCACCGCGGTGCTCAGGGCCATCGAAGGTATTGCCGGCACGGAGTTTCTGCCGGCGCCGCTGGCGACAGCAGAGCAGGTGGAGCGGGTTCACCACTCAGCCTACTGGGCGCAACTGGTCGAGCTCGAGCCGGCTCCCGATCCGGCGGTCGACCGGCTCGCCCTGGACCCGGATACCTGGCTTTCGGCCGGCTCCGTCGACGCTGCCCTGCGCGGCAGCGGTGCGGCCTGTTTTGCGATTGACCAATTGTTTACTGGCCAGGCCCGCAACTCGTTTTGCGTGACGCGACCTCCGGGACACCACGCCGAGTCCGCCAGGGCGATGGGGTTTTGCCTGCTGAACCACGCAGCGGTAGCCGCCCGCCACGCCCAGGCGGCGCACGGCGCGAAGCGCGTCGCGATCATGGATTTCGACGTGCACCACGGCAATGGCACTCAGGCCATCTTTGCCGGGTCACCGGACGTTCTGTTCGTTTCCAGTCACCAACTGCCCTTGTACCCCGGCACAGGCCAGCCGGATGAGCGGGGCTGCGGCAACGTGCTCAACCTGCCGCTGGCTCCCGGCGACGGCAGCGCCGAGTTCCGCGAGGCCTGGAGCGCCTGGGGTCTGCCTGCGCTGGAGCGCTTTGGTCCCGACCTGATCATCGTGTCGGCCGGCTTCGACGCGCACCAGCGTGACCCGCTCGGCCAGTTGGAGCTGCAGGACGTCGATTACGGCTGGATCACCTCGGAAATATGCGCCATCGCCAAAACGACCTGTGGCGGAAAGCTGGTCTCGATCCTGGAGGGCGGCTACGACCTCGAAGCTCTGGCCTCGGCCGCCGTGGCGCACACCATGGCACTCGTTGCGTAAGCAGGCAATTCTGGTAAGATCAGGCACGTTGCGGGCGTCGTATAATGGCATTACCCCAGCTTCCCAAGCTGGAGACGAGGGTTCGATTCCCTTC
>JAPHSB010000093.1 GCA_026193295.1 Lysobacterales bacterium | reverse complement strand
GAAGGTGGAACTGGCGGGGAATCGACATTTAATATTAATGTCGACTCCGCCCGAAACGATGCCCCGGAGATCGATAACAACGGCGACGGAATCATCGACCTTTTCGGGACCTTTACCCATAATTTCGGTAATTCCCTGACCATCGCCGATGCCGATGTGGATGATGGCAACGTAGATGCGGCAGCCGGCGAAACCGATTTTATCCAGGCCACCATTGCGCTGACAGACAGCGACGGCACGGCGCTTAACCTTTCTGCCAGCGGCGGGATTACGCTCGGCAGCACCAGCGGGTTGACCCTGGTCGATGGTGACGACAGCGATGGTTCGTTGATTATTCAGGGTACGTTTGCCGATGTACAGGCTGCGCTGACCAATCTTGAGATCGAGCTGGCCAATCAGGATTACAAAGATACCGTTTCTCTGGACGTCACCATCGATGATCGGTCGCGTGATGCTAGCGGCAATCTTACGGGTGGCGCCAATGGCGGTACCGAAAACGAAGACGGAACGCCGATCAACGAGGCCAACAATACGTCTTCCGTTACCGTGGATTTCCGGGCGTCTGACGACAACGACGATCCGAGGCTCTCCCCGCCGTGGCCGTGGCATGGTCGTACCGAGCCGAAGTGTCGGTTCGAAAACCATGATATCCGACACGCTGGCGGTCTCGCGCAGGAGACGCACGGCCGGTCCGCGGATATTGCGGAACGAGTGCGATACCCCGGCACGCCTCGCCAGGACCGCGATTGCGCGCTGCGCGGTGCGCATGCGCAGGGCAAGAGACCGTTCGAACTGATCGCTGGTGAATTCGCGCATGCTGAAGGTCACGCGACACAATTCTTTGACAAACGGCAACTCGGCCGCATGCTGCACCTCGGCCTCCTCGAGGAAGACGCCGTGCATTTCGATTTCGCGGTCCCGCAGCAGCAGTGGCAAGACCAGGTCCAGCAGATTGCGGCCGGACCCCCCGGTGCCCAGGATGACAGCGACACGACGCGGCGTTTTTTCAGGTGGATTGGCCGCCATGGCTTTCGCCCTCGTCATTGGAGGCGTCGCTACCCGAAGACTTGTCGCTGAACGAACGCCGGTGCTCGGCCAGTTCGCGCAGGCGTTCGCAGATGCGCCGGTTCAGGCTGCCATCCGGAAACTCGCCCTGTGCATCCCGCTCGCCGGCCGGCAGGCCCGTGAGCAGGGCCAGCGCCTGGTCGACATGGTTCACCGGGTAGATATTGAAGCGCGCGGCCGCAACAGCCTCGACCACGTCGCTGCGCAGCATGAGGTGTTTTACGTTGGCCTGCGGTATCAGCACGCCTTGCTCACCGCTCAGGCCACGTTGTTGGCACAGGTCAAAGAAACCCTCGATTTTTTCGTTGACCCCGCCGATGGCCTGGATATGGCCGTGTTGATCGATGGAGCCGGTAATGGCCAGTGACTGCTTCAAGGGCAGGCCGGCCAGCGCCGAAGCCAAAGCGCAGAGTTCTGCCGCGGACGCACTGTCGCCATCCACGCCACCGTAGGACTGCTCGAACACCAGGCTGGCGGACAGGGACAGCGGCCGATCGGTCACGTAATGCGAACTCAGAAAGCCCGAAAGGATCAATACGCCCTTGGAGTGCAGCGGCCCGCCCAGTTTTACCTCGCGTTCGATATCGACCACTTCTCCGGAGCCCAGCGACACGGTGGCGGTGATCCGCTGTGGTCGCCCGAATGCGACCTCACCGAGCTGCAGTACAGCCAGGCCGTTGACCTGGCCACTGCGCGCACCATCGGTTTTGATTACAAACGTCTCGCGCAACAGTTCTTCCTGCATCCGGTCCCGGACCCGGCTGCCGCGCCGGATGCGGCTGTCAATGGCCTTCTGCACCTCTTCCGCGCCAATCAATTCCTTACTGTCCCGGACGGCCCAGAAGTGCGCTTCCCGCACCAGGTCGGAGGCCCGCCGGATGTCCGTGGACAGACGTTCACTGTCACCCGCCTGCCGCGCGCTTTCTTCCAGCAGACGGGCGACGCCTGCGCTACTCATGTGACGCAGGCTTTCCCGACGAATGGTCGTGGCCAGCCAACGCGCCAGGCCGAGCTGGTTATCCATATCGCGCGTCAGTTGGTCTTCGAAGTCCGCGGCGACCTTGAACAGCTCGGAAAACTCCGGGTCGTAACGCTCGAGCAGGTAGTAGTAAATGCGCTCCCCGACCATCACTACTTTGAGGTCGGCGGGAATCGGTTCCGGCTCCAGCGACACGGTGCTGATCAAGCCAATATCCTCGCCGAGCGAGCGGATGCGCAACTCGCGCGCCTTCAGCGCCCGCTTCAGCCCATCCCAGGCCAGGGGGTAGCTGAGCAGCTTTTCGGCGTCCAGCACCAGGTAACCGCCGTTGGCGCGATGCAGGTCACCGGCCCGGATCAGGCTGAAGTTGGTGACCAGCGAACCGTATTCCGACTCGTGTTCGATACGTCCGATCAATTCGGGAAAGCTGGGCTTGTCCGCGAAAATCACAGGTGCACCCTGCGCATCGGCCCGCTCAACCAGGACATTGATTGAATAGCGCCGCATGGCTGCTGATTCCTTGGACTCCATGACCTGCTGTATCGGCGCCGGCAGTTCCCCCCCGTCGGTGGGGCGCAGGAACAGGCTGACGTTCTCAACAATATCGTTTTGCATGCGGCGAAGGTGCTCCACCACAGCCGGAACGTCCTGGTATTTCTGCAGCAATTCGTCGAGCAGGCCGGTCACGGCCATGCTGGCCACATCCCGTTCGAGCTTGCGCATTTTTTGCCGCATCTCCCGGGCCCGCTTCGGGGTCGCACGCATGACCTGCTGCAACCGCTTGGTCAGCAGCGCGATGTCGTCATGGAATTTTTGCTGCTCCTCCTCGGGAAGCTTTTTGAAGTCTTCCGTGCCGAGCGCCTCGCCCTTGCGTACCGGCACGAATGCAATGCCGGTCGGTGTCTGGATCACACCGATATCCTGTGTCTTCGCTTCCTCTTCGACTTCCTTGAATGCCTGTTCCTGGGCGTCCTTGAATTCCTCCGCGATCGATTCACGCTGGGCCTGGAAGTCCTCGCTTTCGAAGGCCGCCGGAATGGCTGTCTGTGCGTCCGCAATGACCTGTTCGACGTCGATGCGCAGTTCCTTGCTGCGGCCGGGGGGTAGCGCCAGGGCCCTGGGCTGGCGTGGATCATCGAAGTTGTACACGTAGCACCAGTCCTGCGGCACGGGACGCTGGGACGCTTTCTCCTCGAGGAAACGGCGCACGAACAGGTGCCGGCCGGAACCCGGTGGTCCCAGCACGTACACGTTGTGTCCATCGACATCGATTTCGGTCGCGAAGCGGATGGCCTCGAACGCCCGGTCCTGGCCCGGGATTTCGGCCATCTCCTCGAGATCGGCCGTGGAATCGAAGCCCAGCTTCGTCCCGTCGCAGCGCCTGAACAGCGCCTCGGCCGGCAAGGGTTTGCCTGGTGTGAATTCCATTTTTATGCCCTTCGCAGCGGAGTTACCGGCCCACCAAGGGTCTTTTGGCCGGCCATATCATGTTGACATGGCCGGCGGCGCCCATAAACCGGGAAATCGCCTCCGCCAGACCCACATCAGTTCAAATCGGTTAGAATGAAAGATCAATTTTTGACCATCGGGCCACACGAAATCAGGGACCAGCCATGAACCAAGCCGCAGAAGCCTTTCAAACCCAACCGCCCGTCCCGCAGCAAGTTGCGCCGACCGACATCGCCGACATGCTCAAGGCTTCGTTTCAAAAACAGCGCGGAGCTTACCTGGCGGACCCGATACCCGACGCGGAACAGCGCAAGCAGGACCTGCTGGCGCTGAAGAGCCTGCTGATCGAAAATCGCGAAGCGATTATCGACGCGATCAGCCAGGACTACGGCAACCGCTCGCGGCACGAAAGCCTGTTCGCAGAGATCATCGCCGTGAGCGACGGCATCAATGACACCATCAAGCACTTGAAGAAGTGGATGAAGCCGCAGAAGCGCCACGTCGATGTCAGCCTCTACCCCGGCGCGAAG
>JAPHSB010000153.1 GCA_026193295.1 Lysobacterales bacterium | reverse complement strand
TCCTGGTACAACCGCTCGGGCGTCGAGAAGGTCATGGGCTTCGCCAGCCCGGACCAGGTGGAGCAGTTCTTCAAGGACGTGCCCGAGTTCGAAAAGATGCTGGTGCGTTCCGGCGTCCGATTGATCAAGTACTGGTTCTCGATTTCCGACGAGGAGCAGCAGCTGCGCTTCCTGATGCGAATCCACGATCCCCTGAAGCAATGGAAGCTGAGCCCGATGGACCTGCAGTCGCGGGTGCGCTGGGAGAAATACACCAAGGCCAAGGAAGAGACCTTCCGGCGCACCAATTTCCCCGAGTCACCCTGGTATATCGTCGAGGCCAACGACAAGAAGCGAGCCCGCCTGAACTGTATCCACCACCTGCTCGACCAGATCCCCTACGAAGAAGTGCCGCACGAGGACGCGACGCTGCCCGAGCGCGTGTTCAACGAGAACTACGAGCGCGCCGTGCTGCCCCGGGAGCTGTACGTCCCCAGCCGCTACTGATTATTGCCATCTTCAATCATGCCTTGTTGTTGAAGCATGGTTGCCAAATTCATAAAAAATAATGAATTATTGTTCACTGGGCCGGTCTGGTGGAGTATGATGCGCCCCACGCGGGCCAGGTAGATTTCGTATCACCCACGGTGGCACAGCCGTGGCGCTCGCGTCACTAAAACACATTCCGCTGAGCGGAAGGAGAGCACATGAATCGTAAGTACCTGATGCTGGCGATCGCCGGCGCCCTGTCCGTACCCGTAACCCCGCTGCTGGCACAGCAGAGCGCCGACAGCGAGATGGTGCTGGAGGAAGTCACGGTAACGGCCCGCAAACGCGCGGAGTCCCTGCAGGACGTTCCGTTCTCGGTGGCCGCCCGCACCGAGCAGCAGATGCGTGAGAGCGGCCTGGTCACGCTGGAGGACGTATCGGGCACCGTGGCCTCGTTCACCGTGCAGAACCTCGGCCCCGGCCAGAGCCAGGTGGCCATTCGCGGCGCCTCGGCCGGCCAGATCGTTCGCGACCAGCCCGGCATCAAGGAGCAGGTCGGCGTCTACCTGGACGAATCGGTGATTTCGCTGTCGCTGTTCACGCCCAACATCGACCTGTTCGACATGAACCGGGTCGAGGTACTGCGTGGTCCGCAGGGCACCCTGTACGGTTCCGGCTCACTGTCCGGCACGGTGCGTTACATTACCAACCAGCCGGATGACGCAGCCTTCAGTTCGGCCGCCGAGGGCAACCTGAACACCATCGACAACGGCGGAACCGGCGGTTACGCCAAGGCCTACGTCAATTCGCCGATCGGCGACACCGCGGCTGTGCGCATCTCGGCCTGGTACAACGACACCCCGGGCTGGATTGCCGCCCACCAGCCGGACGGCAGCGTCAAGAGCGATGTCAACGACGGCACTACCAAGGGCGTACGCGCCGCCATGCGCTTCGAGGCCGGCGGCCTGATCATTACGCCACGCGTGATCTACCAGAAAGTCGAGACCGACGGCTGGAACCGCCAGGACGCCTACAACATCCTCGGCAACCCCTACACCACGACGCGGCCTGCCGTGACGCTGGGTGAGCACGAGCAGTACACCCAGTTCGAAGAGCCGTTCACCGACGAATTCACCCTGCTCGACCTGAACCTCGAGTACGCCTTCGCCAACGACATGGTGCTCAACTCGATCACCTCTTACACCGATCGCGACATCCTGGTCGTGCGCGATGCCGGGGCTCTGACCTCCAGCATCACCGGCGGTTCGATCGGCCTCGGAGAGGAGGTCTACACGTTGGATTCGCCGCTGGACGACGCCACGCAGGCCAAGGGCTGGACGCAGGAACTGCGCCTGTCCGGCGAGACCGGCGCTTTCACCTGGGTCGGCGGCATGTTTTACAGCGACTTCGACCGCGATTACCAGCAAGGGCTGCTGGTGGCCGGCTTCGAAGACCTGACCGGCATCCCGACCGCGGGCTTCATCGCGCCCAAGGACGGCCTGTACTGGTCCGAACTCAGTTACAGCTTCAAGCAACTGGCCTTCTTCGGCGAGGTGACCTGGGCGCTTAGCGACAGCTTCGACCTGACCGCCGGCCTGCGCTATTACGACTTCGACGAGTCACGCGTGCAGTCCTTCGACGGCATCTTCGCTGACCCCGGCACCAACACCGGCGACACCACGGCCGATGGTTTCGCGCCGCGGCTGATGGCCGACTGGGCTCTGAACGACAACATCTCGTTCAACGGCCAGGTATCGAAGGGCTTCCGTCTCGGCGGCATCAACGACCCGCTCAACGCCCCGCTGTGCACCCCGCAGGACCTCGCGACCTTTGGTGGCCGCGACAACTGGAATGACGAAGAGCTGTGGAACTACGAAGTCGGCATGAAGTCGGCCTTTATGGATGGTCGAGGCACCTTCAACGTCGCCGTTTTCTACCAGGATATCAAGGACCTGCAGGCTACCGTCACGGCCGGTTCCTGCTCTTCACGCGTGGTCTTCAACGTGCCCTCGGCGCACAGCACCGGCCTGGAAATGGAACTGGTCATGCAGCAGACCGAGCGCTTTGACTGGGCTCTGACCGCCAGCTTCATTGAAGCCAAGCTGGACTCGACCGTGACCTCGACCGGAACGGATGGCTCGACCGTGGTCGTTGGCGGCATCAAGGACGGCAACCGCCTGGCCACCGTGCCGGAATTCCAGGCCGCGGCGGCCGCCAATTACGTATTTCCGATGATGGGTGAGTGGGAAGGCTACATCAACGGCATCGTGCAGTACATCGGCGACCGCTATACGCAGATCGGCGACCAGGCCGAAGGCTTCGGCAACGTCAACCTGTTGTCCTTCGAGCCCAACACCATCGGCGGGCCGCTGACCCAGTCGAGCTTCACCTTCAACCCGCTGTTGCCGTCCTATACGGTCGCCAACGCGCGCTTGGGCATGCGCAACGGCCGCTGGGACGTCGCGCTCTACGTCAACAATCTGACCGATGAACTGGCCTACCTGGCGCTCGACCAGGAGCGTGGCACACTCGCCCGCGTCGGTTACCTCGTGAACCAGCCGCGGACTTACGGTATCACCGCCCGCGTCGCGTTCTGAGGACTCGCCGGAACCCAACCGGGGTCAGAGTAAGTCCCTTACTCTGACCCCTTTTCGTTCAGTCGACCACCAACCAGCTGCCATCCGCCTGCCGGCAGGCGGTACCGTAAATCTGCTCGGTCTTGCCGCCGATAGTGGCGTCCATCGTGTATTCGCGGCAGGGGCCGGCGCCCGCATCGTAGGTATTGGTGGGCGTCACGACGTACTCATAGCCGGTGTCCGGGTT
>JAPHSB010000494.1 GCA_026193295.1 Lysobacterales bacterium | reverse complement strand
GGCGTTGCCGAAGGTCTCGTAGCCGCGCCCGATGGCGTTGTGGTTGATGGCGATGGAATCGAGAAAGTGGTGGCCGAAGCCTTCACCGAAGTTCCAGGTCCACACGCCCGGCATGCCCATGGCGTTCATCGTGGTCATTTCATGGAAGCTCATCTCCAGCCAGCGCGAGGTCACGATCGGATCCAGGTGCGGGTTGTAAGGGCCGGTGCCGTTCCAGCTCAACAGCAGCGAAATCGCCTCGTGCAGGTCGTGCACCACCACCGGGTGGTAGTCGAAATACATGGTGTGCACCGCGCGGGTCGCGGCAAAGGCCTTCTGGTGCGCGTCGCGGTTGATGTCCACGAATACGTAGCGGCTCCAGTACGGCGGGCTCTGTCGCGGCAGCGCGTCGAAATCGGTCTTGCCCTTCAGGTATTGATGGAACCAGTCGGTGACCTTGCTGCGCCCGTCGGGTTCCGAAATGGGGTTGATCAGCACCAGCAGTCTCTCGCGGATGGCGCGGATCATGGGCTGTTCGGAAACCGCCAGCCGGTAAATCAGCTCCATGCACATCTCACCGCTGCCGGTCTCGTCCGCGTGCAGATTGCAGTTGAAGTAGTAGGCCGGGCGCGCCGAGGCGATGAGCGCATCAGCCTCTTCCGGGGAAGTACGTCGCGGGTCGGCCAGCGCGGCGCTGGCGGCCTTGAGCCGATCGAGGTCACGGATGCCGGCTTCGTCGGCAATCACGGCCAGCACGATGTCACGGCCCTCCTCCGAGACGCCGATGGTCTCCACGTGCACGCGGCCGGAGGTCTGGCCTACCCGGCGCACATAGTCGACGATCCGTGCCGGCTGGGTCAGTTCGCCGGGCGCGCCGACCATGTGGCCAAGGTGCTGCGTGGGCGAGGGCACCGTGTCCGAGGCGGGCAGGTAGGCGACCCACGGGCTGAGAAAGCGCGGCTCCGTCGTAGCCTCGGCGATGGCCTCGATCGATCCGGGCTCGGCAACGTCTGGCGATGGATCGACGCCCTGCGCGGCGGCGAAGCTGGAACCCACCAGGGCGTTGAGAAGGAGAAACCATGTAACAGCATTTTTCATGGCCTGTTGTACCTCGGTCCGGTGCAGTCTTGAAAACAACCGCCATCATACTCAATTCCGGCATGGATTCCGGCCAACGAGCGGCAGCCGCCGGATTGGTGCTGCCCACGCGCATGAATGAGTTACGCTAGTACAGTCATGATTTTCGATCTGCATTCACACACTCGCTGCTCGGACGGCTCACTGGAGCCGCTCGAGCTCGTGGCTCGCGCCATCGACAAGGGCGTGGACGTGCTGGCTATTACCGACCACGACACGCTCGATGCCTACAAGGGGCTGTCGCTGCAGCAAGGTCGGCTAGGACTTGTCGCGGGCATCGAGTTTTCCACCCAGTGGGAATCGACCGGTATCCACGTGCTCGGTCTGAACGTCGATCCCGCCAGTGATGCGATCCTCGCCGGTGTGCACTACCAGACCGAGGCGCGCCGGCAGCGCGCCGAACGGATTGGCGAGGTCCTGGAGAAAAAGGGCGTTCCGGACGCGTTTGCCGGGGCCGCGGCCCTGGCGCACAGCGGTTACATCGGCCGCCCGCATTTCGCGCAATACCTGGTGGATATTGGCCGGGCCAGGTCGATAGAGGATGCATTCCGCAAGTACGTCGGTGACGGCAAGGCGGGCGATGTCAGGCAGCACTGGGCCGATCTGCCGCGGGTCGTGCAATGGATTCGGGAAGCCGGCGGAATCACCGTGCTGGCCCACCCTTTGAAATACAAACTGACGCGAACCAAGCTGAAACGATTGTTGGCAGCCTTTATGCAGGCCGGCGGGCAAGGCATGGAGGTCGTGTCGGGACAGCAGAATCCGCAGCAGACCGCCGGCATGGGCCAGCTGTGCCAGCAGATGAACCTGCTTGCCTCCTGCGGCTCGGATTTCCATAGAGCCGATACCCATTGGGGCGAGCTGGGCAAATTTCCGGCGCTGCCGAGGAATGTCACCCCGGTGTGGGAAAGGTTCTCCTGACGGGTCGCCTGCCGCTCGCGCGGTCTAATCCCGGAGAATTTCAGGCAGCGGCTTTGGTTCAGGCAGCGGCGGCGGCAGCGGCTCGCGCGGCATCAGTTCATCCCGTGTCGCGGCGTCGTACACAAGGGCAGCCAGGAAGGCGGCCGAGACCATCAGGTCCTGGGGCAGCACGTGGTCGACGGTGTCGACGTTCGAGTGATGGGTGTGCGACCAGTAGTCCAGCTGGTCCTGCAGCAGGTCGAAGGCCGGCAGGCCGACCGCGTCGAAGGCCTGGTGGTCAGTGCCCCAGTCGTTGCGCGGCACAATCGCGGTAATACCGAGTTCCTGAAACGGCTGCATCAGCTCCGCGAAAATCGGCTTCACCATGTCGTTGGCCTGGGTCAGGATGCCGCGCGTCCGCCCGCTGCCGGTGTC
>JAPHSB010000291.1 GCA_026193295.1 Lysobacterales bacterium | reverse complement strand
CCGGCTATTCTGACCGCTTGGCCCACATAATTCACCAAGGATCCGGAAATTGCGGCGCAGCTGGCGAAGCGAGAGGTCCGTTTCCGATACAATGCGCACTGTTTCAGCCGAACGCCGACGCATGGAACTCATCGACATCGGATGCAACCTGACGCATGACGCCTTCGACGGCGACCGCGAGGCCGTGCTGGCCCGTGCGCAGGCTGCCGGGGTCGTTCAGATGATCGTGACCGGCGCGAGCGAAGAGGGCAGCCGCGCGGCACGGGAATTAGCGCTCAGCCAGCCCGGAACTTTATTCGCGACCGCCGGCGTGCACCCTCACCACGCCGCGGATTTCACCGATGCCACTGAACTGTGGCTGCGGGAACTGAGCCACCAGCAAGGGGTCGTGGCCGTCGGTGAAACGGGGCTGGACTATTTCCGCGATTTCTCTCCCCGCGATGCGCAGCGCGACGTGTTCCGGCGGCAGTTGGAAATCGGCATCGACAGCGGCCTCCCCCTCTTCCTGCACATGCGCGACGCCCATGACGATTTTCAC
The DNA here is from genome assembly GCA_026193295.1 of Lysobacterales bacterium. Classification (GTDB taxonomy): domain Bacteria; phylum Pseudomonadota; class Gammaproteobacteria; order Xanthomonadales; family SZUA-36; genus CALKKN01. The sequence goes on along the minus strand of JAPHSB010000291.1, from coordinate 3,413 downwards.
GCCATCCTGCGCGAAGTGCGCGACCGGCTCAGTGAAGTCGTTGTGCACTGCTTCACGGGCAGCCGGGAAGAACTGCGTGACTACCTGGACCTGGACTGCCATATCGGCATCACCGGCTGGATCTGCGACGAGCGTCGCGGTGTGCACATGAAGGAATACCTGGGCGACATCCCGGCCAACCGGCTGCTGGTCGAGACCGATGCCCCTTACCTGAAACCCAGAAACCTGCGCCCGCGCGTCAAAACCCATCGAAACGAGCCGCAATGGCTGGGATGGATCGTGGGGACGCTGGCGGCAGCGCGCGGGGAAAATCCGGCGTTCGTCGCGGAGCAGACCACCGCCAACGCCCGCCGCTTCTTCCGCATCCCCGCACCGGGCGACTGACCAACTGCCTGGAGCGCGATGGAGCGCGATTGGGGCCTATGGCCGCGGGAGCCTCCGGTATGGATCTTTCGGAATCGCCTACAACCGCTTTGATAGCGCCAATGTGGCTACATAACCTGCGCGGTAAGCAGCGCCAGGCGCTTGTGCTGCAGCTGCAGGCTTCTCTCGAGTTCGCGGTAACGCGCCGTCAGCGAAGCGGTCTCCGCTCCGATGCGATCCGCCAGCATTTGCCGGCCCTGCTGCACGCGCTCCATCTGGAGCTGCTGCCACTCGCGAACGGTCTCCGCGAACTGCGCGTATTCAGCTTCCAACAGATCTCTCCATCTGCCGCCAAGGGAGCTGGCCTCCAGCTTCTGGCGCGCACGCTTGAAGTCCATGTTGATGCGGGCCCGCAGGACCTTGAACATCGGCGCCCGTTTGCGATTCTTCACAAGGCCCAACAGAGCACAAGTGGAAATGAACCACTTATTTATGTCCAGGTGCCACCAGCGGATGCCGCAGCGGTAGTCACTCTGAAACATGTGGTGATAGTTGTGGTAACCCTCCCCATACGTGATCAGCGCGAGGAAATGCTGGTCGCGGGCGGAATTCTCGTCCGTGTAAGGCTGGCGGCCCCACATGTGTGCGAGCGAATTGATGAAGAACGTGACGTGGTGGTTCAACACCAGGCGGGCTACTCCGGCCAGCAGGAACATGCCGAGCATGTCTCCCGTGAGCCAGCCCAATAACAACGGCACACCCAGGTTGGTCACCCAGACCAGGCTCCAGTACCAGCGGTGCTGCCAGGCGGCAACCGGGTCCTTCTGGAGGTCCGGCACGACGCTTAAGTCAATCTCGCCACTGGGGTAATCCTTCAGCATCCAGCCGATGTGGGCGAACCAGAAACCTCGGCCGATGGAATACGGATCCTTGTCATTGTCATCCACATCGCGGTGGTGAATCCGGTGGCGCGCCGACCAGACGATGATGCTGTTCTGCAGGGACATGCCGCCCACCACCGCCAGAAACCATTTCAGGGCCGGATGGGCTTCATAGCTGCGGTGGGACCACAGGCGGTGATAGCCGCTGCCGATGCCGATGCCATTGAGGACCAGGAAGATGCCGAAAAACAGCCAGCTCCAGGCGTTGTAGCCATGGACGATGCCGTACCAGGGCACGATCGTAATGGCGGCGATGAACGTGAGGCCGAGAACGGCCGTAACGCTCCAATTGATGGGTGCGACTTCTTTGTCCTGCTTGTGGACGGATTCAGACATTCGTGTACCTGCGCAAATCATAAGGAAAGGGATTGGATATGGTTATCATTCTAAACGCTTTACTGCCGGTTCGCATGACGTATCGAGACATTCGCTTGCCCAGGCCATGCACACACGGGGCCGGCGCATGCAAGGCGCCACGGTCCAGGAAAGCAACGCATCGACCGATCAGGTCCGCAAACCGGTACCCCGATGCAGCAGGTACAGGCAAGTGGCGAACAGGATTACGCCTGCGGTCAGGATCACGCCGTAGGTCATCGCCAGGCTGACGTCGGACACGCCCAGCATGCCGTAGCGAAACCCATTCACCATGTACAGGATGGGGTTGAACACCGATACCTGTTGCCAGAAACCGGGCAACAACGAAATCGAGTAGAACACGCCGCCCAGGTAGGTCAGAGGCGCCAGCACAAAGGTCGGGATGATGGCGATGTCGTCGAATTTCTGCGCGAAGATGGCGTTGACCATCCCGGCCAGCGCGAACACCACGGCCGTCAGCAGCAAAACCGACAGCATGATCAAAGGGTGCTGCACCTCGATCGGAGTGAAGAACAGGGAAACCGCCAGCACCACGGTGCCCACCATCAAGCCCCTTAGCAGCGCGCCGACGACGTAGCCGGACAGGATGATCCAGTTGGACAGCGGCGAAATCAGCAACTCCTCGATGTGCTTGCCGAACTTGGCGCCGAAGAACGAGGACACCATGTTGCCGTAGCTGTTGGTGATCACCGACATGATGACCAGTCCCGGGACGATGTACTGCATGTAGCTGAAACCATGCATCTCGCCGATGCGGCGCCCGATGAGTTCGCCGAAGATGATGAAATACAGGGTCATCGTGATGGCCGGCGGCACGATGGTCTGGCCCCAGATGCGCAGAATTCGGGTCACCTCCTTGCGCACGATGGTCTTGAAGCCGACCCAGTTGACGCTGGCGTTCATGGCGTGCTCGCCCGCGCAGCCTTCCCGCTGTCCACGAGTCGCATGAACAGTTCCTCGAGCCGGTTGGCCTTGTTGCGCATGCTGAGCACATGCATGCCCTGGCGGTCCAGTTCCGCAAACAGGTTATTCAAGGATTTCTGCTTGGGCAGGGAGGCCTCCAGGGTGCGGTTATCCGTCATGACGATATCCATGCCCTCGACTCGCGGACAGTCGCTGATGGGTTCACGCAGGTCCAACACGAAGGTTTCCACGTCCAGGGTCGCCAGCAGCGACTTCATGTCTGTGTTCTTGATGATCTGGCCGTGGTCGATGATCGCGATATTGCGGCACAGGCTCTCGGCTTCCTCCAGGTAATGCGTGGTCAGGATGACCGTGGTGCCCCTCTCGTTGATGCCCCGGATGAAATCCCACATCGAGCGCCGGATCTCGATATCCACGCCCGCGGTCGGTTCGTCGAGGATCAGCAGGCGTGGTTCGTTGACCATGGCCCGGGCGATCATCAAGCGCCGCTTCATGCCGCCGGACAGGGTCCGTGACGGCTTGTCCGCCTTGTCCCACAGGCTCAGCTGTTTCAGGTATTTCTCGGCCCTTTCCACCGCGATCTCGCGCGGTATGCCGTAGTAACCCGCCTGGTTCACAACGATCTCGAGCGGCTTTTCGAACTGGTTGAAATTAAGTTCCTGCGGCACGAGACCGATGAACGACATGGCCCGGGACCGCTCACGTTGCACGCTGGCGCCAAACACACGCGCCTCGCCATCCGTCGCAGTGACCAGCGAGGATATGATGCCGATCAACGTCGACTTGCCCGCGCCGTTGGGTCCCAGCAAT
>JAPHSB010000224.1 GCA_026193295.1 Lysobacterales bacterium | reverse complement strand
GCCATGGAACTCGGCCCCGACGGCGTGCGCGTCAACGCCATCTGTCCCGGCAGCGTCAAGGGTCCACGGATCGACGGCGTGATCGAACGTGACGCGGCTCTGCGCGGCATGCCGCCGGAAGCCATACGCGAGGTGTACCTGCGCCAGAGTTCGATGCGCGTGTTCGCGGAGGCGGAGGACGTTGCGGCAATGGTGCTCTACCTCTGTTCGGACGCGGGCAAGAACATTTCAGGCCAGTCCATCGCCATTGACGGCCATACCGAGAATCTGTCCAATTGGCTGGACTGACACGGCAACGCGCGGGAGAGTCGCCATGAAAGCAGCGTGGTTTGAAACATTCGGGCCGGCGTCCGAAAACCTCATCGTCGGTGAACAACCCAGGCCGGAGCCGGGTCCCGGGCAAGTCCTCGTACGGCTGGCTGTGACCGGCGTGAATCCATCCGACGTCAAGAAGCGCGCCGGCGCGTTTCCTTCGCTGTTGGACGAGGGCTTGGTCATACCGCACAGCGATGGCGCCGGCGTCATCGAGGCAGTTGGCACGGGTGTCGATGCGGCGCGGGTGGGGGAACGGGTCTTCGTCTACCAGGCTCAGTACGGTCGCCGCTTCGGGACGGCCGCTGAGTACGTGGCGATCGACGGTGGCCGCGCGCCCCGGTTGCCCGACGCGGCGAGCTTCGCGGTCGGGGCCTGTATCGGCATTCCCGTCATGACCGCGCATCGCTGCGTGCACGCCGATGGCTTGGTTGCCGGCCAGACGATCCTGGTGACTGGCGGCGCCGGCCGGGTCGGCTACTACGCGATCCAGTGGGCCAAAATGGCGGGGGCAACCGTCATCGCGAGTGCCAGCAAGCCGGCGGATGAGAGCGCCTGTCGCGACGCCGGCGCAGACCATGTCGTCAATCACCGCGAGCCGGATTGGGGCGGGCGGGTACTGGAATGCACAGGAGGAGTCCGCGTGGATCGAGTGATCGACGTGGAGTTCGGAGCCAATCTGCCTGAGGTGCTCAAGTGCATCCGGACCGGGGGCACCATCGCGACCTATTCCTCGACCCAGGTTCCCGAGCCGCGACTGCCGTTTCGCGACATGATGTTCATGGACCTGACGATCCGCTTGGTCATCGTCTACGCCATGCCGGAAGCAGCGAAAGACGCCGCCGTCCGGGACACGACCGCGGCGCTGGAAACCGGCCGGCTGCAGCACCGCATAGCCCACCAACTACCCTTCGAGCAAATGGCGCGGGCGCACGAGCTGATCGAACAGGGCGGGTTTGGCGGTTGCGTGGTGGTCAGCGTAAGCTGACCCGGCCCGGCGCAGCGATGGCGATACGTAGTGCTGACCCATCCGGGTGACGAGAAGCAGGGGCAAGGACTTCATGGCAGACGGCAAGCAGGGCAAGGCAAGCATCGACTGGTGGACGTTCTCCGCCGCCGTGCTGACCGTGGCCGGCCTCTCGATACCGTTGGTCATCGGCCACGAGCAGGCCGCGGTGCTGGTCAGCCAGGCCTATGACGCGATCACGAAGCGGTTTGGGGTGTTCTATCTCTGGTATGGCATCGGCGCCCTGGGCTTTCTGATTTACCTCGCGGCCAGCCGTTTCGGCGGGATTCGCCTCGGGGCGCCGGACAGCCGGCCCCGGTATTCCACCCTCAGCTGGATCGCGATGCTGTTCTGCGCGGGCATCGGCGCCGGCTTGCTCTACTGGGCGGTCATCGAGTGGGGCTACTATATCCAGGCGCCGCCGTTCGGCCTGGAGCCCCGCTCGCGGGAAGCCGTCGAGTGGGCCTCCAGTTACGGGCTGTTCCACTGGGGTATCTCCGCCTGGTCGTTTTATTGCCTACCGGCGCTGGCCATCGCCTATCCGTTTTACGTGCGCAAGGTGCCCTACCTGCGCCTCAGCACGGGTTGCAGCGCCTGGCTGCCGGGCGGCATCAACAGCCGGCGCGGCCGCTTCATCGACTTTCTCTACATGATCAACCTGATCGGCGGCACCGGCACCTCGCTGGGCCTGTCTACGCCGATGATCGCCGCCGCATTCTCGAAGCTGTCCGGGATTCCACACGACTTCCTGCTCGAAGTCGTGGTGGTCCTGTTCTGCATCGCGATCTTCGGCACCAGCGCCTGGCTCGGCCTGGAAAAAGGGTTCAAGAGGCTCGCCGATTTCAACCTGTGGCTGGCGCTGACGCTGCTGTTCTTCGTACTCGCCGTCGGGCCGACGCTGTTCATCCTGAAGATGGGCACCAACAGCATCGGCCTGGTGCTGCAGAACTTCCTGCGCATGAGCACCTGGACCGATCCCGTGGCCAACAGCGGCTTTGTCGAGAACTGGACGGTGTTTTACTGGGCCTGGTGGATCGCCTACGGGCCGTTCGTCGGCATTTTCGTCACCCGCATTTCCGAGGGCCGCACGATTCGCGAGGTCATCCTCGGCATGCTCGCGTTCGGCAGCATGGGCGCCTGGATCTTCTTCATCATCTTCGGCAACTATGCGCTGCACCTGGAATTGAATGACATCCTGCCGGTCACGCAGATCATGGCGCAGCAAAGCGAGGCGACGGCGATCACCGAGGTGTTCGCCACGCTGCCGCTGGGCTGGCTGGCGCTGGCGGCTTTCTTCGTCGTGGCCGTGGTGTTCCTGGCCACGACTTACGATTCGGCGTCCTTCACGCTGGCCTCCGTCTCCACCCGCCGCCTTCATGCGGGCGAGAATCCGGCCCGCTGGCTTCGCGTGTTCTGGGCCTGCGCCCTGGGTGTGCTGCCCATCACGCTGATGTTCATCGAGGGCGGCATCAAGGTGATACTCTCCACCACGATCGTGGTGTCTTTGCCGTTGCTGGTGGTGGGATACCTGATGGCCTCGTCTTTGCTGAAACTGCTGCGGGAGGATCACCCGCGGAAGTGAGCGCACCATGAAGAGGCACGGATTGCGGCCCCGCTTCAAGTTTGGCATTGACCGGCCCGGTGCGCGGGATGGGCTGCGCCGCGTATTCCCCTTCCGTCGCTCCTGGCTGGCGATCGGCGTGCTGGCGGCGTTCGACCTCGTCTTCCTGGCACCAGCCATCATGACCTTCCGGCAGGCGGCCGCCGAATGGAGCCGCTTCGATTCCCTGTTCGACCTGGTGGCTGCGCTGTTCCTCAGTTCCTGGCTGCTCGGTTGGTCGATTGCTCCCCTGCTGATGACGACTGTGCTGGTGCTGATGCTGTTTGGCCGCGAGGTTCTGAAAGCCCGGCCGGGCACGGTAGAGTTGTTTATCGGGTTGCCGTTGTTCGGGATCGTCCTTGTGCACGATGCAGCGAGCATGCGCAACCTCCGTTTCGAGCGACCGGCGAAGAAATCCGGCTATTCCTGGCGCGGCGGGCACATGGTGTTCGACTACGGGGCCAACGCCGCCCGCTTCGGATCGGACCTCGATGGCCCGGCCGCGATTGAACTGACCCATGCCATCGAGGCGGCCACCGGCTCGACCATCCGGCGCGGGGAAGCACAGCCGGTGGAGCTGGAGGGACAGTGGGAGCGTGGTCCCG
>JAPHSB010000146.1 GCA_026193295.1 Lysobacterales bacterium | reverse complement strand
CAGGCCAATCATCCGCAGAACCTGTATTACCAGACGGTCTGACCGGCGCCGGCAGGCGTCACAGATCGTCGGAGCAGTCCACCGCGCACAGGGTTCCAGCCGCTAAAAGGCATGGAAGTCACTCATCTGCTATATTCAAGAAGAGCCTTTCCTCGTAATCCGATTTGCATGGACGCTCGTCCCATTACCCGGTTGGGAGAATTTGTTGGGGTGTGCGGAGCGTGACGGACGATCACTCAGACAGCAAAAGATCTACAGCGGACCTTCTTCGCAGGCTGCGTTCGGCGGACGCCGGGGCGGCCTGGGTCGAATTTCTGGACCGTTATGCTCCGCTGATCATGCATACCGCCGGTCAGTTCGAATACGAACAGGATCGGATCAATGAATGTTTCCTTTACGCCTGCGAGCAACTGAACGACGATGGCTTTCGGCGCCTGCTGAAATTCAATACCGCCGGTAGAGCGCAATTCCACACTTGGCTTGGCGCCGTGGTGTTCAATCTCTGCGTGGACTGGCATCGGCGGGAGTATGGCCGGGCCACTCTGCTGCCCGCAATCGCCGCGCTGCCGGCGTTCGATCAATCCGTCTACCGCTTGGTCATCGAGCGGGGCATGGACAAGGAATCCGTTTACCAGGCGCTGCGGGCGGATTTTCCGGACCTGACTCGCGACCTGCTCGCCAACGCAGTCGCTCGGGTTCACTCGCTGCTGACGCCGCGCCAACGCTGGCAAATCAGCGTCCGCAATCGGGGCCGCAGGCCGGCGCGTGGCAACCCAATGCACGGCCGCATCGAACGGTTGCCTGATCCTGCCGAGGGGCCGGAAGAGGCAGCTCAGAAGCGGCAGGAACTCGATTTCCTGCAGGAGGCCATGTCCCACCTGCCCGCCAATCAAAGATTGCTGTTGCGGCTGCGCTTCCAGGAAGGCCTGACCCTGAAAAAGATCGCTCAGCTGGAGTACCGCGGCGATGTCAACCTCACCTGGCGACAAATCCAGGCCGCGACGGAAGCATTGTTTCAGCATTTCCGTCACGCAAATTCTGCAGTAAAGCGAAAAAACTGACAGTCGCGCCGTGTATGGATGCTGAAGGGGGCGAATGAGACTTTTGAGATCGCCTGGGCCATGGGTATGGACGAACATAAGCACATTGAGCTTCTGACGCTGCAGGCTGCTGAGCTGACCGAACGCACGCCGTTCTGTCCGGAAGACCAGCAGATCGCGGAGTACTTCGAAAATGAATTGCCCGCGGCCGAGCGCGACCACGTGGAGCGCCACCTGGTGGATTGCCGTTTTTGCCTCGCCCGCCTCGGCATGCTGCAGCGACTGGAGCAGAACCCGATCGCGCCGCGCATTCCGGAAGATGTACTGGCGACCGCAAAATCCATGCGCAACCCCGGTGTGCCCCGACGCAAATGGGTGCAGGCCTCGGCCGCCGCGGCGGTGCTCGTCATCGCAGTTGGTGTTCTCTATCTGCTCGTTCCGGTTCGCGAGATCGGCCAGGTCGCGCTGCCCCGTACCCATGTGACCGAGCCCTCCAGCGACGTCCGCGAGACAAGGAGTGTGAATCCCACAGCTGTGGGCCCCCGCTTCCTGTCACCCAGCAAGGGCCTGGGCATCACCTCGAATGCAAGCTTATTCAAATGGACAGAAGTCCCGAACAGTCTCTACTACGAGGTGCGGATCGTCTCGGACGCCGGCGATCTTCTGTGGCAGGAACGTGTTGACGGGACCGAGTGGAGACTGCCTGCCGGGCTGGCGTTGACGCCCGGATTGGACTACTTCGCGCGGGTCGATGCCTACCTCACGGATGCCAAGACGCTGCAATCCGGCTACCTGCTGTTCCGTTCCGGCGAGCGTGGCTGAAGTGAGCCGCGCGCGCCGCCCCTTCCGATCTGCCCTGCTGGCCTGGCTGATGCCGAGCCTGGCGGCTGCTGTCCTGGCCATGCCGTTGCCGGCTGCAGACGAGCCGGCAACGAACACGGCGCGGCAAAGCCTGGAAGACGCAGAGCAGCTCTATCGGCATGAAGGCCCGGAGGCTGCTCTGCCGGTGTTCGAAGACCTGGTAAAGGCGTTTCACGGCAGCGGCGACAAACTGAACGAAGCCGTGGCCATCGGCTTTGTCGGCGAGCTTCACTGGCGGCTGGGTGATTATCCCCAGGCCAGCGATCACCTCCAACAGGCGCTGGCCATGAAACGCGATGCCGGCGACCACCTGGGGGAGGCCAAAACCCTCAATGTACTCGGGCTGCTGCACTGGGACCTGGGTGAATTCGAACAGGCGCAGGCCTATTTCCGCGAGGGTTCGGGGATCGCGGCCGAGCTGGGCGACAAGCAATTACAGGGCGCCATCCTCAACAACCTCAGCCTGGTGCACGACGAACTGGGCGACTACTACGTGTCGCTCGAGCAGTACCAGCGCGCCCTCGACCTCTACCAGGGCGCGGATTTCCCCCGCGGAGAGGGCGACACGCTCGGTAATATCGGCGGCGTCCACCTGCTGCTGGGCCATTTTCAGCAGGCGTTGGACCACTACCAGAGTGCGCTGTCGATCAGCACGCGGCTGGACTCGGCCATCGCCATGAGCCAGGACCACGGCAACATCGGGCTCTGCTACCTGGGTCTGGGGCAGACCGATGCCGCACTTGAGCACTTTGGCAGAGCCATCGAACTGTCCGTGCAGGCCGGCATGCAGCAGGACGAGGCCT
>JAPHSB010000394.1 GCA_026193295.1 Lysobacterales bacterium | reverse complement strand
TTTCACCGCAGCCGGAGCAAGCGCCGGAGAACTCGAACAGGGGCTGCAGGAACTGCACGCCGCGCACGTTGGAAAAATCGATTTCCGAGCGCTGGTTCCAGGGCAGGCGTTCGAAATAGCCCAGGTTCTCCCGCTGGCTTTCCAGTATAGGTTCCTTTTCAACCAGCTGCAGTGCGCGAATCTCATTGCCGTCGGCGTCTGTATCCCGAACGGGACAGGCATCGACACACAGTTTGCAGCCGGTGCAGTCGTCCGGGTACACCTGCAATACGTAGCGCATTTCGGGGAAGCCACGGGCATTGATCGGCATCGACTGGAACTCGGATGGCGCCTCTTTCAGCTCATTCTCGTGGCAGAACTTGGCGCGGATCGCCGCATGCGGGCAGACAAAGGAGCAATTGCCGCACTGGATGCAGTGGTCTTCCAGCCAGGCCGGGATGAACTGCGCGATGCTGCGCTTCTCCCACTGGCTGGTGCCGGTCGGGTAGGTCCCATCGACCGGCAGTTTCGAAACCGGCAGGGCGTCACCGCGCCCGGCCATCATCTCGGCGGTCACGTCGCGCACAAAGATCGGCGCGATCTTCGGCACGGGCGGCCGCTCGCCGATACCGCTGTGCTTTTCGGCATGCACAACAACCTTGTGCAGGTGGGCCAGGGCCTCGTCGACAGCAGCATAGTTCTTCTTGACGATCGCCGCGCCCTTTTTGCTGTACGTTTTTTCGATGGCTTTCTTGATCGCGGCGATGGCGGCGTCGGTGTCCATGACGCCCGCCAGCTTGAAGAAACAGACCTGCATGATGGTGTTGATACGCCGCCCCATGCCGGTGTCCTGAGCGACTTTGTAGGCGTCGATCGTATAGAGCTTGATGTCCTTGTCGACGATCTGTTGTTGCAGCCGCTCCGGCAGCTTCTGCCACAGCGTGCGGGGTGAGTGGGGGCTGTTCAGCAAAAGCGTCGCGCCCTGCGCCGCGCGGGCCAGGATATCGCTGCTGTAAACGAAATCGAACTGGTGGCAGCCGATGAAATTAGCCGATTGCAGCAGGTAGGGCGCCTCGATCGGCTGTGGGCCGAAGCGCAGGTGCGACACGGTCTGTGCACCCGACTTTTTCGAGTCATACACGAAATAGGCTTGCCCGTAGCGCTCCGGGTCGGCGCCGATGATCTTGATGCTGTTCTTGTTGGCGCCCACCGTGCCGTCGGCGCCGAGGCCGTAGAACATGGCACGCACGACATTGTCCTGCTCGATGTCGAACGACTCGTCGACCTCCAGGCTGAGGTGCGTGATGTCGTCGTTGATGCCGACGGTGAACCGGCGTTTCGGCTGCTCACTCTCCAGGTTGGCGAACACCGACCTGACCATGGCTGGCGTGAACTCCTTGGAGCTGAGGCCGTAGCGGCCGCCGGCTACCAGCGGCATGCACTCGATGGTCTCCGCCGACAGGCCCTGAGCCAGGGCCGTCATGACATCCTGGTACATAGGCTCGCCGTTGGCGCCGGGTTCCTTGGTGCGGTCCAGTATCGCGATGCGCCTTGCGGTGCGTGGCAGGACTTCGAGCAGGGCCTCGGCGGGGAAGGGCCGATACAGGCGCACGACGATGACGCCGCAGCGGCCGTCGGTGTTCGCGTTCAGCCAGTCCACGGTCTGCCGCACGGTGGAGGCGCCGGAGCCCATCGAGACGACGACCGACTCGGCCTCCGGGTGGCCGAAGTAATCGACCAGGTGATACTGCCGCCCGGTTTCTTCCGCCAGTTGGTCCATTTTCTTCTGCACGATGCCCGGCACGGCCTCGTAGAAGGAATTCACGCTCTCGCGGGCCTGGAAGTAGGTGTCGGGATTCTGCGCGGTGCCGCGCATGACGGGCGCATCCGGGTTCAGCGCGCGGCGGTAGTGGGCGAGCACAAGCTCGTCGTCAACCAGCCGGGCCAGCGTCGCTTCCTCGAGTCGATGGATTTTGTTTACCTCGTGCGAGGTGCGGAAGCCGTCGAAGAAGTGGATGAACGGGATGCGTGCCTCCAGTGTCGCAGCGTGCGCGACCAGGGCCAGGTCATGTGCCTCCTGGACGCTGGCCGAGGCGAGCAGGGCGAATCCGGTCGTACGCGCCGCCATCACATCCTGGTGGTCACCAAAAATCGACAGGCCCTGGGCCGCCAGGGAGCGGGCCGCGACATGGAAGACCGTCGGCGTCAGTTCACCGGCGATCTTGTACATGTTGGGCAACATCAACATCAGGCCCTGTGACGCCGTGAACGTCGTCGACAGCGACCCGGCCTGCAGCGCCCCGTGAACGGCACCGGCAGCGCCGCCTTCGTGCTGCATTTCCACCACGGTGGGCACGTGGCCCCACAGGTTGGGGATCTTTTTCGATGACCATTCATCGGCCAGTTCCGCCATCGTCGACGACGGCGTGATGGGGTAAATGGCGCACACCTCGGACAGGCGGTAGGCGACCCAGGCTGCTGCCTCGTTGCCGTCGAAGCTGACCATTTCGGTGCCGGTGCCGGGATCTTCCAGCATCTCGGTCTTGATATTCGAAGCTCTCATGTCGACACTCCCGCCGGGACCATTTCCATGGCATTGCAGGGACACTGCAGGACGCAGGCCTGGCAGCCGGTGCACAGGTCGTAGTTGATTTCATAGCGCTTGCCCCGGCCCAGCCGGATGACCGCGTCTTCCGGACAGGCGCCGAAGCAGCCATCGCACTCGAAGCAGTTGCCGCAGGAGTAGCAACGGGCGGCCTCGAAACGAGCCTCTTTCTCGCTCAGCCCAGCCGTGACCTCGCGAAAATCGCCGGTCCGCTGCTCGGGTGGCAGCATGGCCTGCTGGCGTTGCTGCGCGTCGGTGTAATAGCGCAGGTGCAGGTCGTCGAACAGGACCTTGGGCTCCCGGGGTTCCTTGTGAAAGGTGGCGCCGCGCAGCCAGGCGTCGATGTGACGGGCGGCCTTCTTGCCGTGCCCGGTGGCGATGGTCACGGTGCGGTCCGAAGGCACCATGTCGCCACCCGCGAACACGCCCTCGGCGCCGGTCATCATGTTCGAATCGACCTCGACCACGCCGTCCCAGCCCATTGTGATGCCGGGAATCCGCTCGATGACGCTGGTGTCGACATCCTGCCCCAGGGCCAGCACCAGGGCGTCGGCCTCCAGGGTCTCGATCTTGCCGGTAGGCTGCGGCCGCCCGGTCTCGTCGACCTCCATGACTTCGACCTGGAAAGTCGTGCTGTCGATCGTGCGAATGGTGCGCAGCCAGTTGATCTTGATGCCTTCCGATTCCGCGTCGATGGCCTCGGATTCGTGGGCCGGCATGTGCTCGCGGTCGCGCCGGTAGATGATCATCGCCTCCTCGGCACCGAGGCGCTTGGCGGTGCGTGCCGCATCCATGGCGGTGTTGCCGCCGCCGTAAACGGCCACGCGGCGGCCGAGCTTGGGCGCGTCGCCCTTTTCGACCGAGGCCAGGTAACTGACCGCGTCGAGGATGCGGCCCGAATCCCGCGCCGGGATATCGACATGCTTGCCGACGTGCGCGCCGATGGCCATGAACACGGCGTCGAAGCCGCCCTCCTGCTTTGCTGCCATGATGTCCTCGACCTTGCAGTCGAGAGTGATCTTCACACCAATCTTACCGATGCGCTCCACCTCGGCGTCGAGTACATCGCGCGGCATTCGGTAGGCCGGAATGCCGAAACGCATCATGCCGCCGGCCAGCGGTCCGGCTTCGCGGATTTCCACCTCGTGCCCCAGCAGGGCGAGGTGCCAGGCCGCTGACAGACCCGAAGGCCCGGCGCCGACAATCAATATTCTCTTGCCGCTGGGCTCGCCCTCGATCTCCGGAACCCAGCCCTGTTCAAGAGCCAGGTCGCCGAGAAAACGTTCGACCGCGTGGATGCTGACCGCGTCGTCTACCTGGCGACGGTTGCAGGAGCTCTCGCAGGGGTGGTAGCAGACGCGTCCGTGAATGGCGGGCATCGGGTTGTCCCGCACCAGGATGCGCCAGGCGCCCTCGAAGTCGCCGGCTTGCGCCTTGTCCAGCCAGGCCTGGATATTCTCGCCGGCCGGGCAGGCGTGATTGCACGGCGGAATCGAATCGGCATAGATCGGTTGCTGCAGGCGCACGGGGCCGGTCCCCGATTTCAGTCTCAGGTCGGGCGGGCGGGTGATATCGGAACGCGGATTGGCAAGCGGCATAAGATCTTCCGGAAGTATCGTTTAGCAGGAAATGGGACGGGCTTCGAAGCCTGTCATCAAGCGTGTCATTAGATGCGTAATTTCACAACAATTGGAAGTGTAGACCGTTTTTGCGACCAAAGGGTGAGGCAGATCAAATACGACTCGGTTTAGCGCCTCCCGGCCGCAAAACTTGGAGCCGCATGCCGGGCCCCTGTAAGATCAGGACTTCCGAACGAAAAGCGCCGCAACAAGGCGCATGAACAGGTGAATCATGAGCATGGAGAAAATCAGGGACTGGCTGAGGGAAAAACGGATCACCGAGGTGGAATGCCTGGTGCCGGACATGACCGGCAAGGCCCGCGGCAAGTTCATCCCGGCCGACAAGTTCATCAAGGAGGACAGCCGCCTGCCGGAGTCCATCCTGGTGCAGACGGTCACCGGAGATTACACCGACATCCACGATGAACTGGTCAATCCGATGGACACCGATATGACCCTGTTGCCGGACTCCAACACCATGCGGCTTGTGCCGTGGGCCGAGGATCCCACCGGGCAGATCATCCACGACTGCCACACCCGTCAGGGCGAGCCCCATCCCCTGGCCAGCCGCAACGTGCTCAAGCGTGTGCTGGCTTTATACGAGGCCGAAGGTTGGAAGCCCGTGGTCGCCCCGGAGGTGGAGTTCTACCTGGTGCAGAAAAACATCGATCCGGATTACGAGCTGGAACCGCCCATTGGGCGTTCGGGCCGGCGCGAAGCGGGGCGGCAGTCCTACAGCATCGACGCGGCCAACGAGTTCGATCCCATCATCGAGGACATGTACGATTTCTGCGAGGCGCAGGAGCTGGATGTCGATACCCTGATCCACGAGTCCGGCCTGGCGCAGATGGAAATCAACTTTCTGCATGGCGACGCGCTCGACCTGGCGGACCAGGTATTCGTGTTCAAGCGCACGATGCGTGAGACGGCCCTGCGCCACGGTATTTACGCCACTTTCATGGCCAAACCCATGGAGCGCGAACCGGGCAGCGCGCTGCACATCCACCAGAGTATCGTAGATGCGAAGACGGGCGAGAACATATTCACCAACGAGGACGGCAGCGAGCACGAGCGGTTTCGCCATTTCATCGGCGGCATGCAAAAGTACACGCCCGGGGCCATCGCTTTTTATGCGCCCAGCGTCAATTCCTACCGCCGTTTCGCGCCGGATATCGCGGCGCCGGTTAACCTGAATTGGGGCTACGAGAACCGCACCACCGGCCTCCGCGTGCCGGATAGTGGGCCGCAGGCTCGGCGGCTGGAGAACCGCTTCCCTGGCGTCGACGCCAATCCCTACTTGGCAATCGCAGCCTCGCTGGCCTGTGGCTACCTGGGCATGAAGAAAAAGATCGACCCCAGTGAACCGCACGGCGGCGACGCCTTTCTCGAGCCCATCACGGTCGCCCGCAACCTGCAAGCCGCGCTGGCGCTGCTGGAGGAGTCCGAAGACCTGAAGAACGCAATGGGCAACCGTTTCGCCCGGGCCTATGCTGCGGTCAAGCGGGAAGAGTTCGAGGCGTTCAACAAGGTGATTTCGAGCTGGGAGCGCGAATACCTGCTTCTTAACGTCTGAGCTGCAGGAGAAATTGCTTGCGGGAGCGGCTTTAGTCGCGATTTGACTGATCAAGAATGGCGATCGCGGCTAAAGCCGCTCCCACCTGCGCTGCTTCTTTTCCCGCGCCAGCCGCAGGGCGGTGGACAGGCCTTTCGCGCGGATGGTGCTGATGGCAATGCCGCCCACGCCGGTCAACCAGGCGCCCGTTGCGATGGTCGGCGCGGACGTCACCTGCGGCAAGGCGCCGCTCACCACTCAGTTCGATGGGACAGGCTCATATGACCCGGACGACACCATTTCGTACAGCTGGGACTTCGGCGACGGCTCCACGGCAGGCCCGGGCCCGGATGCAAACCCAGTACACGAATACACCGCAAACGGAACGTACGTGAGCGTGCTGACAGTGACGGGCGGCAGCCTTCAGGCCGAGGCGCAACTGGACATCACCGTCAAAAACGGCAAGTGCAAAGGCGGCCGATAAACGAAGTTGCTGCAGCCTGCTGAGTGATGCGCTGTGACGGCCCGGCCGTCACAGCGTGCCGGAATGCTCGAACAGCCGCGCCAGGCGCGCCACGCCCTCGCGGATATCGTCCTCGCCGTAGTTGGCGAAACTCAGCCGCAGGCAGTTCTTTAAGGCGCCGCGGCTGGAGGAATTCTGACCGGGCTGGAAACCGGTCTGAAAGCGGTCCGCGGAAGCCCGCAAAGCGGTGGTGTCGATGCCTTCATCAAACTCCAGCCAGAAGAAGTATCCGCCGCGAGGTTTGTGCCATCGCGCCCGATCGCCAAAATGGGCTTGCAGCGATTCGTCCATAACCTCCACGCGGCGGGCATAGGTCTCCCGCAGCTGCTCGACGAACGCTGCCTGCAGACCCTGTTCGAGCGCCTCGCGCATCACCAGCGAGGTGAACTGGTTGAAGGAGCCGCCGCTGTTGATCACACCGCTGCCCAGCAGGCGCTCCATCAGCGGCGGTGCGGTCTGGATCCAGCCCAGTCGCAGGCCGGGCGCCAGGATCTTGGAGAACGAACCCAGCGACAGGATGTTGCCCTGGTCGGCCAGCGTACCGAGCGCGGGCGGTGGGGGGCTGCCATACCAAAGCATCTGGTAGACCTCGTCCGCGGCCACGATGAAATCGTGCGCGCGGCTGAGTTCGGCCAGCCGTTGTCGGCACTCGGTGCTCATCGATCGCCCACACGGATTCTGGAAGCTCGGGATCGTGTAGAGCAGGGCGGGTTTCGTTCGTGTCAGTACGTTCTCAAGCGCTTCGATGCTCATGCCGTTCTCGTCGAGCGGCACCGGCACGATGTTCAGCCCGTGGTCTTCGAAAATCCGGAAGGCGAGAAAATAGCTGGGTTCCTCGACAATGACCGTGTCGCCCGGCCGGGTGAATACGCTGCAGACGAAATCCAGCGCCTGCGAGTTGCCGGCAGTGACGAACAGGGCGTCGGCGCTGATGGGCGCGCGGTACTCGCTCGAAAGAAATCCCGCAAGCGCACTGCGGAACAACGGATCGCCTTGTCGCTCGCCGTAGTTCAGATCCTGTGGGCTGGCTTTTTCCAGGAATCCATCCGCGGCTGTTCGCATGAGATCGACCGGCAACAGATCCGCGGACGGCTGGCCGATGCCGAAATTGATGATGTCCGGGTCGCCAACGACGTCGAACGTGACTTTATGGGACATTTTCAGGCCTTTGTTGTCGAATTACCGTGACTTGACCTACCGCATTTCGGGTAGGCAAGGCGGGTGCTAGGCTCAATTCGAGTGTAACAGGCACGGTTCAGATACCGAAACATGAACAAATGCGTTTTACCTGATCCAGAGAAGTTTTTCGAGATCCGCTTCGAATCCATCGGCGGACTGGGGGCCCATGCGGCCGGCCAAATCCTGGCTCGGGCAGCCGTGCTCGACATGGATCTGAACGGTTCGCATTTCTCATCCTACGGTTCGGAAAAAAAAGGTTCGGTGGTCCGTTCCTACGTGCGCCTCGGAGCTTCTGACCGGCCGATCCGGACCAGCGCGCCCATCGACTCGCCCGATGTGATCGTCGTGTTTCACAGCGCCCTGCTGGAGCAGGACATCACCATCGCCGGCCTCAAGCAGTCGGGAGTCCTGATTTTCAATGCCGCGGCGGACGGCGTACCCGATACACTGGCGCGCGCGCCGGCCGCGAGCCGGGTCATCCGGATCGACGCGACCAACATCGCCATCGAAGAACTCTCGCGGCCCAACGCCGTACTGTTGGGGACGCTGACCGCGGCTGCGCCGTTCCTGGACGCCGACATCGTACTGCGCGCCCTTACCGAGAAGTTCAAGCAGCGCAACCCGCAGGCTGCCGCCGCCAACGAACGGGCGTTCAAACGCGGCGCGAGCGAGTTCGAGGAACTGCACGGTGTCGGCCAGGCCGAAGGCGATTTGCCGATCATACGGCCCAGCCCGGTGCTGGGCTATGAAACGGCGCCAATCGGCGGCGTCATTCCCTATCCCGGCAACACCATCAGCAACGACCTGTCCATGTCCCGCACCGGCTGGATGCCGCTGTTCGACGAAGAAAAGTGTATCCACTGTGGCCTGTGCGCAACGGTTTGCCCCGACTTTTGCCTGGTCTGGACGCACGAGCAAAGTAACGGCGACGTGCCAAAAGTTCGCCTGAAAGGCGTCGACTACCAGTACTGCAAGGGTTGCATGCGCTGTATCGAAACCTGTCCCACCGAGGCGCTGACACGCGTCACCGAGACGCCCGGGCTGGCCGACCGCCTGCGGGTGCCGTTGTACGCAGGGGGTGCCCCCGGCGAAAACTAGGGCGTGTCCACGCAGTGTCAACAGGCCCTGAGCAAGCGAGGAAATGAACCATGGCAACGGAATTACATGCCGTCATCCGCGAGCCCAACCCGGACGAACCTGCCGCTGGCAGTGTTCGTCAGTCCACCGACTTCCTGAGTGGTAACGAAGCTGCCGCGCGGGCGGCACGCGACATCGGTTTCCATGTCATGGGGTACTTCCCGATCACGCCTTCGACCGAAGTCGCGGAGACCCTGTCGAAGATGCAGGCCGCCGGCGAACACGACATCGTCATGATCCCGGCGGACGGTGAACACGGCGCAGCCGGTATCTGTTACGGTGCGGCGCTGGGCGGCGGCCGGGTGCTTAACGCCACCTCGTCGCAGGGCCTGTTGTATGCGCTGGAGCAGCTGCCGGTGCAATCCTCGACGCGGGTGCCGATGGTGCTGAACGTCGCCACGCGGGCCGTTTCCGGGCCACTGGACATCCGTTGCGATCATTCCGACATCTACTTCGCGCTGAACACCGGCTGGATCATCCTGCTGGCGCGGGAACCTCAGGCTGTGTACGACCTGAACCTGGCCGCGATCCGGATCGGCGAGCACGCCGATGTCCGATTGCCGGTGCTGGTCGCTTACGACGGCTTTTTCACCAGCCACCAGAAACGGCGTATCCGCTGTATCGAGGACCGGGAGGCGCTGCAAGCGTTCCTGGGCGAGCCGAAGACGCCGTACACGGCCCTGGACCCGGAGCACCCGGTTACGTTCGGGCCCTACATGAACGATCCGGACCTGATCAACAACAAGAAGCAGCATTCGCTGGCCATGGAAGCGGCGCGCCGGGTTATTCCCGAGGTTTTCGCCGAACTGGCCGAGCTGACCGGCCGAAGCTACCCGGTGCTGGATGAGTACCGTATGGACGATGCCGAGGTCGCGGTGGTCCTGCTCAACTCGGCAGCCGAGACAGCCAAGGAAGTGGCCGACAAGCTGCGCCGCGACGGCACCCTGGCCGGCGTGCTGTCGCTCAATGTGCTGCGCCCGTTCCCTGCCGACGGTATCCGGCAGGCGTTGAAGGACGTAAAAGCCGTGGTGGTCGGTGACCGGGCGGATTCCTACGGGGCCGACGGCGGTAACCTGTCGCTGGAGGTGCGCGCGGCCATCCAGCTCGATCCGGACAACCACACCCGGGTGCTGACGCGGATCTATGGCCTGGGCGGCAAGGATTTCGATGATGGCGACGCCGAGGAGTTTTTCAACGAGGCGCTGGAAGTCGTAAAGACCGGCCGTGTCGAAACGCCGTTCGCCTACCATGGCATCTACGCCGGTGACCCGCACGAGACCTTTGCCCAGGGTCTGCCTGCCATTGACTCGGCCGAGGTCTCCCGGGGCATGGCCACGGTGACCGAGGATCCGGAAACCGGTCGGCTGAACGTTGAACTGAAGCCCCTGTGGGCCATGGCCGAAGTACCCGGCCGCATCGCGCCGGGGCATGGCGCCTGCCCGGGCTGCGGCGCGTTTCCGGTGCTGCACCAGGTATTCAGCGTGCTGGAGGGCGACATCGTCGTGCTGTTCCAGACCGGTTGCGCCATGGTCGTCACTACCGGGTACCCGAAAACCGCCCACCGCGTGACCTATATCCACAACCTGTTCCAGAACGGCGCGGCGACGCTGTCCGGGCTGGTCGAGATGTATCACGAACTGATCCGCCGCGGCGAATTACCGGATTCCCGCGACATCACTTTCGTGATGGTGACCGGTGACGGCGGTATGGACATCGGCATGGGCGCGGCGCTGGGCGCAGCCCACCGCAACCACCACATGATGATCCTGGAGTACGACAACGAGGGCTACATGAACACGGGCGCCCAGCTGTCCTACTCCACGCCGCTGGGCCACCGTACCTCGACCAGCGAGGTGGGCACGGCGCGGCGCGGCAAGGCCACCCACCACAAGGACACGGCGCAGATTTTCGCCGCCGCCCACATCCCCTACGTGTTCACGGCCAGTGAGGGCTACCCCGAGGACCTGATGCGCAAGGCTGCGAAGGCCCAGTGGTATGCGAAGCATGAAGGTATGAGCTACGGCAAGATCCTGTCGTTCTGCCCGCTCAACTGGACCACCACCGACGACGCCGCGGAATCCGTGCTGCAAGTCGCGGTCGATGCCTGCTTCTTCCCGATTTACGAGGTCGAGCGTGGCAAAACCAACATTACCTACGACCCCGAACTGCTGGACAGGCGGCGCCCGGTCACCGACTGGCTTGGCCAGATGGGCAAGACCAAGCACCTCATCAAAAAGGGTAACGAGGAGCGCGTGGCGGCGATCGAGGCGGAGGTAGAGCGTCGCTGGCGGCGCCTGAAAGCCATGCACGAACACCCGGAGCTTTGACCTGGATCCTTCATGAATCAGCAGGGTTAACCCCATGGTAAAAATCGTCGAAAAGCGCCAACTGACACCGATCACCAAGCTGTATCGGGTGGAGGCCCCATTGATCGCCAGGGCGGCGCGGGCCGGGCAATTCGTTATCGTGCGCGTGCGCGAGGGCGGCGAACGCATCCCGCTCACCATCACCGACTACGACCGCGACTCGGGCCTGCTCACTATCGTCGTGCAGGAAGTCGGCGCCACCACGCGCCGCCTGGGCCTGCTCGAAGAAGGCGAGGAAATCCTCGACATGGTCGGCCCGCTGGGCGAAGCACCCGAGATTCCGGCCGGCGGACACATCGTCGGCGTCGGCGGCGGTTACGGTTCGGCAGCCCTGTTGTGCCTGATGCGGGAACTCAAAGAGCGCGGCGAGAGAACTACCATAATCATGGGCGCGCGGGAAAAGGAACTGCTGATCCTGGCCGACGAACTTGCCGCGATCTGCGACAACCTCGAGATCTGCACCGACGACGGCTCGGCCGGCTTCAAGGGCTTCGTTACCGAGCGGCTGCAACAGATGATCGACGGTGGCCCGCCCGGCTACCCCGATTACGTGATCGCCATCGGCCCGATGCCGATGATGCGGGCAGTCGAAAAAACGACGGCGGCCGCCGGCGTGGCCTGTGCCGCCTCGCTTGACCCGCTGATGATCGATGGCACCGGCATGTGCGGAGGCTGCCGAGTCACGATCGACGGCGAGGTCAAATTCGCCTGCGTGGATGGTCCTTTTTTTGATGCCCACCAGGTCGATTTCGACGAAGCGGTCCAGCGCAGCAAAATGTACACCAAGGAAGAGCAGCAGGCGGCAGAGTGCCAACGCGCTGCCGCGGGAGCAGCCTGATGCCAGTCAAACGCACCGACAAGACGCCCATGCCCCATCGCGAGGCGGCGGTCCGGGCCCATGATTTCGAAGAGGTCAACGAAGG
>JAPHSB010000042.1 GCA_026193295.1 Lysobacterales bacterium | reverse complement strand
TACGGTTCCCGAATGAATTCGGTTTTACGCGGCTTTGGGTGGGAACTTCGGTTCGTGCATGCCCAGGCGGCGCGCTTCCTTTATATAGCCTAGCAGGTCGGCCTGGGCCAGATCGAACAGCTGGTCGAAGCTGTCGATGACGAAGTAGATGGGCTGCAGGATGTCGATGCGGTAGGGCGTGCGCAGCACGTCGACCGGCTCGAAGGGTTTGCGCTCGGGCACGTCGCTCTCCACCGCGTAGACCAGTTCACCCGGCGAGGACATGATGCCGGAGCCGTAGGCGCGAACGCCTTCGGATGTTTTGACCAGTCCGAACTCCACCGAAAACCAGAACAGGCGTGCCAGCATGGCGTGGTCTTTCGGGTCGGCGGCGAGGCCGGCCTTGCCGTAGGCTTCGACGAAGGCGGCGAAGCGGTGGTCGGTCAGCGGCGGCGTGTGGCCGAACACTTCGTGGAACACGTCCGGTTCCTGGATGTAGTCGAAATCTTTCCGGCTCCTGATAAAGGTGGCCACCGGGAATTGCTTGCCGGCCAGCAACTCGAAGAACTCGGTGAAACCGATCAGGGCAGGGACCGGCATCACCGACCAGCCGGTGTGCGCACGCAGCACCTTTGAGACTTCTTCGAGCTGTGGAATGCGATCGGTTGGAAAATTCATTTCGTTTAGTGCGCCGATCCATTGCGGACATGCCCGGCCCGGCAGCATCGGTACCTGGCGCGTGATCAGGTCGTGCCAGGTGGCGTTTTCCTCCTGCGTATAACGAATCAGCCCTTTACTGTCGGGCTGTTTCGAGCGGTAGGCGGTCTTGCCGGATCTTTCCTTTGAGGTGCCTTTTGGAGGCATATTTGTTTCTCCCTCTTGCAATGTACAACAAGTTTATATCAAGATGGACGCAATAAATTTTTAAATATTGCGTTTGACGAAGAGTTTGTGGTATAAATATTTCGTCAAACGGAAATTGACGAAAAATATGTGTCTTAATGGACAAGACAGACCTGAGAATCCTCGCGGAGTTGCAGGCCGACGGCACGCTCTCCAGCCAGGCTCTCGCGGAAAAGGTCGGTCTATCAACGTCGCCCTGTTGGCGGCGCGTTAAAAAACTGGAGGAAGACCGGGTCATTTCTACCACAGTAGCGATACTGGACCCGGAAAAAATTGGGCTGGATGTGATCGCGATAGCTGCGGTTTCATTAGAGGACCACCATCCCTACAGCATTAGGGAATTTGACGAGATGGTAGCCGGACGGCCCGAGATCCTGGAGTGCTATGCCATGAGTGGCTCGCACGACTATCACTTGAAGATAGCGTGCAAAAGCATCCGGGCGTACGAGGCACTGCTACGCGAGCACATTATGCCCTGCCGAGCCGTGCACCATGTAAATACGAGTTTTGTGTTGCGGAAGAATAAATATACCACTGCGTTACCGTTGGAAGAATGAAAAGGCAAGAGCTGGAGTTGGGAGAGGAAACCAGTTTCGTAATGCAACGGATATGCAGGTGGCGACCAAGGATGGTCATTTAAATTAGAAAACTTGCGCAACGTATTGCGAAAGAAGCGGTCACGGGAAGACCGCGAAAGACCACCAGGGAAGGTCCCATTTGGTGGAGTGATGTAGCCAGGGATGTGGCTGCGGAGAAGAGACCAAGGACGGTCATTTTCAAGGGCTGGGTGGCGACAGCCAGGAATGGCGCAGGAGGATGCCAGGGAGGGCTGGCGCCTCCGCCACCCGAGCGGCAGGACTGCCGCGAGCAAGGCGACTGGATGGTGGCGTCCGTCGCCGGCGGCTCGAAGAGTCGCCAAACGGACCAGGTCGGCGAGGCCTGGTCCGAAGAATCCAACCGGATGCCCGGGAGCTGCTACCCGGAGAATCCAACGAGACTGCCGGGGCCTTGCGCCCCGGTTTTTTTTTGCCCCGGCGAAAACTCTCGCAAAAGCGAGCTGATTGAGCGGCGCTGCGCCCGGGCGCGAAGCCCGGGAACGAGCCGGAAGAGCAGGCCTAGGAGGCCTGCCGCAGCGGAATCTATTTCATCGTCACGTAGCGGCCCGGGGCGTCCTCGATTGCCGGCAGTCGGCCATCGCCGGGAATGCGGGCCGAAACCTTGCGGCCGGATTTGCGGTACAGCCACTGGTGCCAGTACGGCCACCACGAGCCTTCGTGGAAGTCCGCCGAGGCGATCCAGTCCTCGACGCCGGGCGGGACGCTGGTGTTGCTGTAGTAATAGTACTTGTTGGCTTCCGGCGGGTTGATGACGCCGGCGATGTGGCCGGATCCAGCCAGCATGAAGGTCACCGGTCCCGAGTACAGCTGCGTGGCCTTGTACACGGAGGGGTAGGGGGCAATGTGGTCTTCCTTGCTCGACTGCAGGAAGATCGGGATATCGATCGTACCCAGGTCCACCGGGATGCCGTTCAGGGTGATGCCGCCGGGTTTGGCCAGGCGGTTCTCCAGGTACATCTCCCGCAGGTAGTAGGTATGCATGGCGACCGGCATGCGCGTCGAATCGTTGTTCCAGAACAGCAAATCGAACGCCGCCGGCGAACGTCCCAGCAGGTAGTTGTTGACCACGAAGGTCCAGATCAGGTCGTTGGCGCGCAGCATGTTGAAGGTGGTGGCCATCTCGCTGGCGTCCAGGTAGCCTCGCTTCTTCATGGTCCGCTCGATGCTCTTGAGTTGCTGCTCGTCGGTGAACACCATCAAGTCGCCGGCCTCGCTGAAATCGACCTGGGTGGTGAAAAAGGTCGCCGAGCGAATGCGCTTCTGACCGGTGCTGGCCATCTGTGACAGGGCGCAGGCGAGCAGGGTGCCGCCGATGCAGTAGCCGATGGCGTTGACCACGCGCTCGCCGGTCGCGGCTTCGATCGCGTCCAGCGCCTCGAAGATGCCCTCGTTCAGGTAGTCCTCGAAGGTCTTGTGCGCCAGCGCCGCGCCCGGGTTCACCCAGGACAC
>JAPHSB010000320.1 GCA_026193295.1 Lysobacterales bacterium | reverse complement strand
TTGCTCGCGGGCAGAGACCAGGCCCCACCGGAAATGCATGCCTGGCTGGATATGGCCGGTGCGGTGATCGCCAGGACCGGATTTCCTGCCGGGCTTGACCAGGCGGGGCTGAAGGAAGCCTTTATCGCGCACAACGAAGCGGTCAAGGCGACCATTCCCGCCAGCCGGTTGCTCGTGTTCGAGGTCAAGCAGGGCTGGGAACCGCTGTGCGAATTTCTGGACGTGCCGGTTCCGGCCGAGCCGTTCCCCCGCACGAATCACCGGGAGGAATTCTGGGATCGCGTGCACGGTAAAATCTGATATTTGAACGAGCGGTACTCGACAGGTATTGTTTAATGCAGGCCAAGCAATTGATCATTTCGCCGAAGAATCCCTCAGAACGGAAATTGCATCGATGACCATCGTAGGCGTCTCCGGCGCGAACGGCACCATGGGCCGCCTGACCATCGGCGCCGTGGAACAGGCGGACGACCTCCGCATCGGTGGCTTATACGCCCCGGGGCGGGACGGCCAGGACATCCTCGGCTATACCGCCAGCGCCGATCCGGCGGCCCTGTCCGGCTGCGACGTGGTTCTCGAAGTGACCCACCCGGCTGCTGCGCAGGAAAACGTACCGCGGTGGCGCGACAGCGGCGCCGATGTGCTGATCGGGACTTCCGGCTACACCAGCGAGCGCATCGAGGCGCTGCGCGAACAGTGGGCCGGCCTGGACTCGCGCTGCCTGGTGGTGCCCAATTTCGCGATCGGCGCGGTGCTGCTGATGCGCTTCGCCGAGCTGGCCACGCCGCATTTCGAATCGGCGGAGATCATCGAAATGCACCGCCACGACAAACCCGACGCGCCATCCGGCACGGCACTGAACACCGCGGCGCGCATGGCGGCGGTGCGGCAGCGCGAGGCACATGCCCGTGGCCGGGAGCTGGTCCAGGGCGCCCTGGGGGCGGACGTGGAAGGCATCCCGATTCATTCCCTGCGCGCTCACGGCGCCCTGGCGCACCAGGAAGTGGTTTTCGGCACGGTGGGCCAACTGCTGACACTGCGCCATGACACCACCGACTACGCTTGCTTCGTGCCGGGCATCCTGCTGGCCCTGCGCTCGATGAAATCACTGCCCGCGGGGGTCACGGTCGGGCTGGAGAACTTGCTCGGTATATAGGCCTCGGCGGGTCTGCTAGACTGCCGTACCCGCTGACGCCACCACAGGAAACCGCCGTGACCCTGACTCCCCCATCCGTGAGCCAACTGCTTCGATACGTCTGCCTCGCCGTGTTCCTGGCCGGTCCGGCGTGCGCCGCTGCGCAGACGCCCATCATCCAGCCCGGCGCGCCGGGCGAACCGTCGCGCGAGCTGAGCGCCGAGGAAGCCATCCGGGTGGCTAACCTGGGTTACTCGCCGGACGATGTGAAGTTCATGAGCGACATGATTCCGCATCATCACCAGGCCTTGCAGATGGCGGAGTTGGTGGCCGACCGCACCAACAATCCCGAGCTGATCGACATCGCCGGGCGCATCAACGGCTCCCAGGGCGACGAGATCGCGTTCATGCAGCAATGGCTGCGTGAGCGTGGTGAGCGTGTGCCCGACCCCACGGCTCACGAGGCGATGCACACTTCGCACACGATGGCCGGCATGGCCTCGCCCGAGCAGATGGCGGAACTCGCCGCGGCAAACGCCACGGAATTTGACCGGCTGTTCCTGCAGTTGATGATCGCCCATCACGAGGGCGCGGTAAAAATGGTGGAGGAATTGCTGGAGGCGCCCGGTTCGGCTTTCGACCCCGTGTTGTTCGAATTTACCAGCGATGTGACCAATGACCAGAACGCCGAGATCGAGCGCATGAACGCGCTGCTGGTGCGCCTGTCCAGCGACCCGCGCGCCACCCTGGCGGCCGGCTTGACGGACGCCGGCCAGGCGCTGCTGAACCTCGAATTGCTCGTCTCGCTGCCAAAACCGCCCGGTTTTGTCGATCCCGAGAATCCGGCCGAGTTACCGCCGAAGCGACCCCAGACAGACACCGACACGCCCGCTGGGGAAGAGCAGGTGGCAGCTGAGGCAGAGGCAAAGAAAGTCGCGGAAGAAGACGAGCGCTCTCCGCTGCTCAGCTTCGCCAATACCGACATGGCCTTCGCCGGCGATGTACTGGTGGCGGGCAACTACCACGGCTTCAATATCTACCGCCTGGCGGACGACGGCATACCGCAACTGCTGAGCTCGGTCGTTTGTCCGGGTGGACAGGGTGACGTGTCCATCGTCGGCGACCTGCTGATCATGTCGGTGGAACAGATCCGCGGCCGGCTAGATTGCGGTCTCGGTGGGATTACCGAGGACATCAGCGCCGAGCGGATGCGCGGCATTCGCATCTTCGATATCAGCGACCTCGCCCGCCCGCAACAGGTAGGCGCAGTGCAGACCTGCCGCGGTTCGCACACGCATTCGGTGGTTTCCGGCCCCGGCGAGGACGGCAGGATCATCGTCTACGTGTCCGGCACCAGCACGGTTCGCAAAGAGGAGGAGCTGGCAGGATGCATCGATGAGTCTCCCGGCGATCAGCGCACCGCCCTGTTCCGTATCGACGTCATCGAGATTCCGGTCGAGCGACCGTGGGAGGCACGCATTGTCGACAGCCCGGCGGTGTTCGCCGACCCCGAGAAGGGCGTGGTAGCCGGCCTGTGGCGTGGCGGCGATCACGGTGACGACACCCAGGAAACCGAGCGCACGGACTCCTGTCACGACATCACCGTCTTCCCCACCCTCAAGATGGCCGGCGGGGCCTGCGCCGGCAACGGCATCCTGTTCGATATTTCCGACCCGTTGCAGCCCCGGCGCATGGACGAGGTGGTCGATGCGGGTTTTGCCTACTGGCACTCGGCGACCTTCAATAACGACGGCAGCAAGGTCATTTTTACCGACGAGTGGGGCGGCGGCAGCCGGCCGCGCTGCCGCGCCTTCGATCCGCTGACCTGGGGCGCCAACGCGATCTATGACATCGTCGACGGCAAGCTGCAGCATCGCGGCTATTTCAAGATGCCCGCGCCGCAGTTGGAGCAGGAGAACTGCGTGGCGCACAACGGCTCCGTGGTGCCGGTTCCGGGCCGCGACCTGTTCGTCCAGGCCTGGTACCAGGGCGGCATCTCGATCATGGATTTCACCGATTCGGCCCACCCGGTGGAGATCGCATACTTCGACCGCGGGCCGATCGACGCCGAGGAGTTAAGTACGGGCGGGTTCTGGTCAGCTTACTGGTACCGCGGACGTATTTACGGCACCGAGATCGTTCGCGGCCTGGACGTGTTGGCGTTGACGCCCAGCGAGTACCTGTCCGCGAACGAGATCGCCGCGGCCTCGCTGGCCGACCAGGGCGGTGTGTTCAATCCGCAGCAGCAGTTCCCGGTCAGTTGGCCGGCCGAGCCCGTCGTGGCCCAGGCTTACCTGGACCAGATGAGGCGTGCGGGTGCGCTGCCGGAATCACTGGACCGCAGGCTCAACCGGGCGCTGGAGCAGTCTGAACGGCTGTTGCAGGCTGGCGGCAAAGACAGCGAACTCGCGGCGAGCCTGCAGGCGCTGGCTGCTGAACTGGGCGGCCTGCAAATCGCTGGCGGGATGGATGACGCCGCCATGCAAAAGCGCCGGGTCGCGCTGGGCGATACGCTCGGCGGGATTGCGGCGCGATTGTAGCTGTTACTGAGGATGAAGTGAGGACGAAGTCATGCGAACATTTGCAAGCCTGTTCGGTGTGGTGAGCCTGCTGCTGCAGGGCTTGCCCGGCACCGCGATTGCCAGCGACTGGCCAACGGCCGGCTGGCCGGAGTCTGGCCCGGCCGAACAAGGCCTGGACGTGGCGGTGCTGGATCGCCTGGATGCCGAATTCACCGCGGGTAAGCACGGTTTCGTCGACAGCATGCTGGTGATCCGTAACGGCCGGGTCGTGTACGAGAAGTTCTACGCACATGACTACGACGCGCCCTTCGCGGCCCAGCCGGATCAGCAGGGCGGGCCCTACAATTACTACGACCCGGACTGGCACCCGTATTATCGGCGGGGTCCGCTGCACACGCTGCAGTCGGTGAGCAAGAGCGTGACCGCCACGCTGATCGGCATCGCCATCGGCGAGGGCAAGATTGCCGGGTCGCAGGTCAGCGCAGCCCCCTACTTCGACGACTACCCGCTGGCCGACGCCGATCCGCGGCGGGCCGCCATGACTTTGCATGACCTGTTGACCATGACCGCGGGCATCCAGTGGGACGAGGAAAATTACCCCTACACCGATTCGCGCAACAGCTGCGCCGTCATGGAGGCCAGCGACGACTGGACCGGCTACGTGCTGAGCCTGCCGATGGCGGCCGCGCCGGGTTCGACCTACGTTTACAACTCCGGCGTGACGATGCTGCTGGATCACATCCTGTTGCGGGCCACCGGCGAGCACGCCCTGGCCTACGCGGAGCAGCGCCTGTTCGCGCCGCTGGGCATCAGCGAGTATTTCTGGAAGCAGACACCGGCCGGCGAGACCGATACCGAGGGTGGCCTGTACCTGACGGCGCGCGA